>NZ_JAFCTT010000004.1:0-227397 GCF_049896165.1 Brevundimonas sp. TWP3-1-2b1
CCTGCTCGCGCAGGATCCCGATGATCTGCTCTTCCGTAAATCTCGATCGCTTCATTCTGTCCGTCCTTTCGAGGGGCGGACTCTAGCTATTCCTGGAGGAGTTTCAGGGGGTCACGTCAGTATTTTATGCCTTCCTTCTCGACGACGAGATCCGTGGAGACACTGGAATCGTCATCGTCAGCCGCGTCCATCTCTTCCTCGGCTGTGGCCAGAAGCGGGATGTGCTTCGAAAGCTTAAGCTTTTCGGGCGACTGGTTTACTAATGCTGCGGCGAAGGCCTCAAAGAATGTGCCCGGCGAATTACGGCTTCCTCTTTGCCACAAGTCGATGCAAGCAGCGAACGCCATCACTCCAGTGTAGACAATCATATTCAGATGGTCTTTGTCAGCCTGATCCCATTCACTAGGTTTCTTCTTGAAAACCTCTTGTGCCAACCCAATAGCTTCAGGCCACAAATCGGGGTCATCTAGAAAAAGATTGGACCTGATAGGACGAGATAGCGATACGCCATCGTCGAACACACTGTAAGAGACTCCCTTCGAAAACTCCCAATATTCCCTTAGTTCCGCCTTGGAATGCAGCAGCTCAAGGCAGGCGACAATGAGTTCATTGCAGTTTGTGAGATGAGGTTTTCCGCTATTGTAAGCGACTGAGGCGGCTTTAAAGAGCGCTTTGACTTTGTCCACGGTACCCTCACAACGGAAGAGTTGTGGCTACTTGTCCCAACCGCAGCGCGCAATGGACTTGTATGTCACCCGTGGTGCTAGCGCCCGTGGGTTCGTCAGATCGAGCCCCCCCTAACGGACCGCAAGCGCCCCCACTCCCCTCCCTCCGCAGCCTGTGTCAGTCTCCGACGATGTCCGGTCCTGCCCCTCACCCCTGATGTGTAACCGCTTCGTCCCGCCCCCGACGCTCGGCACGATCGATGACGAGATCCGCCAGCTGGGGCTGGTTCTGGCGTTTCCGGCCGGGCGGCCGAACCTGCCGCCCGAATACGCCATCGGCGACAGTCCGCCCGTGGTCCTGCGCGCCGGGGAGGGCCTGAGCCTCGCGCCCATGACCTGGGCGTGGAAGGGGCCGGGCGGGAAGCCGGTGTTCAACTTCCGCTCCGACGGGCGGACCTTCGGGTCGTCGGAACGCTGCCTGATCCCCGCCGCGGGCTTCTTCGAATTCACCGACGCCGAGCCGGGCCACAAGCGGAAGACCAAATGGCGGTTCGACCTGGTCGACGCGCCGTGGATGTGGATGGCGGGGGTGGTCAGACAGGGCGCCTTCGCCATCCTGACCACCGGGCCGGGGCCGGACATCGCGCCCTATCACGACCGGCAGGTCTGTGTTCTGGCGCCCGGTCAGGCGCTGGAGTGGCTGGACCTGACCCAGGCAGAGGGGGCGCTGTTGCGGCCCCTGCCGGCCGGGTCGCTTTCGGTGCGCAAGGTCTGTCCTGAACGGGCCTGATCCCGGGGGTCAGCCCCGTTCGCCGGGTTCCTGACGGTAGGTGTAGCCGTCGCCGGTGTCGCCGGGAGGCAGGTCGCCGTAATAGCCTTGCGGCGGCTGCACATAGACCGGGGCTGGCTGATAGACCTGCGGCGGGGCGTAGCCCTGGTCGTATCCGGCCTGATAGCCGCTGGAATAGCCGCCGCCGTAGCGGCTGCTTTCGCTGTAGCTTTCGCGCACGCTGTAGGACGCGCCGCCCCGGCCGCCGGAATAGCCCTGCTCATAGCCATGGCCGCCGTGACCCTGGCCGTGGCCGTCCCGGCAGTCGCAGGCCGGGGGCGGAGGGGGAGGCGGCGGAGGAGGCGGAGGAGGGGGCGAATAGCCGCCGCCGCAGTTGTCGTAGCAGGGCGCCGGGCGCAGGCCGCAGCAGCGGTCGGTGGTCACGTAACGGCGACCGAACCCCTGGGCGACATAGCCGAAGGGCCGGCTAGGACCATATCCGGGCCCGCGAACCACCACCGCATATCCGGCGCCGCCGTAGCCGTAACCGTAGTCGCCGCCATAGCCCCCGCCCGTCGAGATCACGCCGCCATGACCGCCGCGCCCGCTGATTGCGCCGACGTCATAGGCCCGGGCGTTGATGTAGGCGCCGGCTCCCGCGCCGGCGTAGGCGCTCGCATTGGCGTTGGCGTTGACGTTCACATTGATGTTGCCGCCGCCGTGGCCGCCGCCCCCGCAACCTCCGCCGCATCCGCCCCCATGGCCGCCCCCGTGGCCCCCGCCATAGCCGCCACCCCCGCCGTGCTGGCCGCCGCCGCCGCCTTCACTCGCCAGCGCCGGCGCGGCGCCGAGCAGCAGGAGGGCGGTGAGGATCGAGACAAGCGTTTTCACTGGGCGGCTCCGCGACGTTCGAGGCCACCCTAGGTCTTCTCGCGCGGAAGGGTTCCGGATGCTCCCCGGGCGGGAGCAATTCGTTCAAGACGGGGTTAAATCTCGCTCTTCTGGCGTGAAGCCGGCGTCTTCAGCCCGTCAGCGGTCGCTTCCTTTCTTTCGTCATCCTCCGGCAAGCCGCCTCCTGGCGGCGCAGACCGGGGGACCCAGCGGCGCCGAAGGCGATCTGTTCAGGCGCGATATCGAAAGCGGCGTGCCTGGCTACAGGTTCGCGCTCTCGCGCGCCGCTGGGTCCTCCGGTCTCCGCTGCGCTTCGCCGGAGGATGACGAACCGGGGAGGCCTCAGAAATCGACCGCGAGACCCTTCTTCTCCCAGTCGCCGTAGCGGGTCGGTTCGGGGCCGGTCGGGCCGCCGTGCTCGGTCGCCGGCGCCAGCGCCCCGGCCTTCGCGCGACGTTCGGCGGCCTCGGCCAGGGCGCGTTTGGCGGGCTCGCTGAGGACCCGTTCGGGCGGGACTTCGGACGGGGTTTCAGGCGTGTCGGTCATGCAGACGGACATAATGCGCGGCGACGCGATGCGATAGGCCGGCGTCCGCCACAGTCTCGCCCTTGCATCGCGGGGCGTCAGGCCGTTTAAGCGCCGCCAAATCCTCCCACGCCGTTCTGCGAAAGAGCCCTCATGGCCAAAGCCTCCGACAAGCCCGTCAAGAAGGTCGTCCTGGCCTATTCCGGCGGCCTGGACACCTCGATCATCCTCAAGTGGCTGCAGACGGAATACGGCGCCGAGGTCGTGACCTTCACCGCCGACCTCGGTCAGGGCGAAGAGCTCGCCCCCGCCCGCGAGAAGGCCCTGAAGATGGGCATCAAGCCCGAGAACATCTTCATCGACGACCTGCGCGAGGAGTTCGTGCGCGATTTCGTCTTCCCGATGTTCCGCGCCAACGCCCAGTACGAGGGCGACTATCTGCTCGGCACCTCGATCGCGCGGCCGCTGATCGCCAAGCGCCAGATCGAGATCGCCCGCATGGTCGGCGCCGACGCCGTCTGTCACGGCGCCACCGGCAAGGGCAACGACCAGGTCCGCTTCGAGCTGGGCTACTATGCGCTGGAGCCCGACATCCGGGTCATCGCTCCGTGGCGCGAGTGGGAGTACCGCAGCCGCGAGGCCCTGCTGGACTTCGCCGAGAAGAACCAGATCCCGATCGCCAAGGACAAGCGCGGCGAGGCCCCGTTCTCGGTCGACGCCAACCTTCTGCACTCCTCGTCGGAAGGCAAGGTCCTCGAGGACCCGGCCGTCGAGGCGCCCGAGTTCGTCCACCAGCGCACGATCAGCCCTGAGGACGCGCCCGACAAGGCGACCGTGATCACCATTGGCTTCGAAAAGGGCGACGCCGTCTCCATCGACGGCGTGGCCATGTCGCCGGCCACGATCCTGACCAGGCTGAACGAACTGGGCCACGACAACGGCATCGGCCGCCTCGACCTGGTCGAGAACCGCTATGTCGGCATGAAGTCGCGCGGTGTCTACGAGACGCCCGGCGGCACGATCCTGATCGCCGCCCACCGCGGCATCGAGTCGATCACCCTCGACGGGGGCGCCATGCACCTGAAGGACCAGCTGATGCCGAAATACGCGGAGCTGATCTACAACGGCTTCTGGTTCTCGCCCGAGCGCGAGATGCTGCAGGCCGCCATCGACCTGTCGCAGGCGAAGGTCTCGGGCACGGTTCGGATGAAGCTCTACAAGGGCAATGTCGCCGTCATCGGCCGCGAGAGCGCCAACAGCCTGTACGATCAGGATCTTGTGACCTTCGAAGAGGGCGTCCAGGCCTACGACCACAATGACGCGGCCGGCTTCATCAAGCTGAACGCCCTGCGTCTGCGGGTCCTGGCCAAGCGCGACCGCCGCACCTGAAACCCCGGAGGCGTCTGACGAAAGGCGCCTCTTGGGCCCGTTCAGCGAACGCGGTCTTGCGCAATGAAGGGTTAGGGGACATCGTCCGCCTGCCTTTCAGGGAGGGTCCCATGCGCAAGTTCGTGTTCCTGGCGGTCGCCGCCGTCCTCGTCGCCGCCACGTCTTCGCTGGCGCAGACCGCCATTCCGGCCGTGATCCCGGTGGCGTCGGCGTGGGTGGACATCCCCGCCCTCGCCCCGGCGGTCACCGACCGCGACACTCGCGTTCTGATGAACCAGGAGATCGTCCAGGCCATCATCCAGGCCGACGGCGATCAGGATCAGGCCCGCCGCGCCATCTCGGCCATCGTCGCCCGCTACCAGGAAAACGCCCAGGCCCAGGGCGCACGGACCCGGCCGAGCCCGAAGTAGGACGGCTTCACGCAATTTCGACTTGAGCCGGAGACGATTTCGCGACACGGGACGACGGTTGAACCCGAGAGAGTCTGAATGTCCTTCTTGTCCCTCCCCCTGTTCCTGCTGATCGGCGTCCTTTCATCTTCGCCCCAGACCGAAGCGACTGCCGTGAGCGCCCAGACGGCTCCTGCGACGCCGGGTGAGGCGGCGTTCGAGGCGACCGCCGAGGCCTTCGGAGTAAAGGTAGAGGCCATGCAGGCGGAGATGCAGACGGCCGTCGCCGAGGCGGACGCCACACGACGGGCCGCGTCGCTGGACGCCATCGAAGCGCGTTATCAGCCCGACGCCGACGCCTTCGCCACGGCGTTCGACACCTTCATGAATCAACAGATGGCTGCGGCGCCCGAGACCGAGCGCGCGGGCATGCTCGCAGGCCTGACCCAGGCCCTGCCGCAGCTGCGTTCGGTCCCGCGTCTGGTTCGGACCCAGATCGAACAGGCGGCGACGGCGGCCCCGGCGCCCTGAGCCCGCCTTACCGCGATTTCACTTGAGCTGACCGGCGGTCGGGCGGACCCTGAGTGCGAACTCAAGGAGCTGCCCGCCATGATCCGCGCCCTCTCGCTGTCCGCCGCCCTCGCCGTTCTGCCGCTGTCCGCCGCGCTCGCCGCCGAAGACCCTCAGACGGCGTCGGAAGCCGCCATCGAAGCCGCCGCCGGGGCCTTCGAAGCGCGGATGCAGGCGTTCGGCGAACGCGCCGAAGCGATCTCCGAGGATAAAAGTCTGACTGAGGCCCAGCGCGAGGCGCGGATCGCGGCCATCTGGACCGAATACCAGCCGGAGATCGCGGCCTTCACCGCCGAGGTCAGCCGCCACGCCGGCCAGATCGCCCAGGAAGCCCTGGCCAATATCGACGTCGAGGCGTTGGTCGCCGATGCGATGAACGACCCCGAGGTGCAGGAAGCGCTGCGTACCGCCCCGGTTCTCGCCCAGGGCCTGGTCACGAACGGCGCCTGGGCCGCGAACGACCCGGAACAGATGGTCACCTATGGCCTGATCGCCCAGTACGCCCTGGACCAGGCCTCCGACGTCGTGGTGGCCGAGGAAGCCGATGCCGCTGACGACAAGGCGAACGACGAAGCGGGCGAGGACTGACAGCCGCGCCTCCTCCCTGTCGCGTAGCGATGGGGAGGTGGATTCGTAGCGGAGCGAAGGAGACGGAGGGGTCTTGCCGCCTCCAGAGCCCCTCCGTCAGCTCGCTAGGGCTCGCCGCCACCTCCCCATTCGCCAGGAGGCGACCAGGGAGGAGACTTTGAAGCCCTACCGCAGCGCCGCGTTGTCGAGGTTCAGGGCCGAGATCGGGATGACCTCGACGTTGGGGTGTTTCGCGCGCAGGGCGTCGATGAACCGGGCCGCGTCGCCGACGATGACCAGGCTGGCCCGGTCGACCGGCAGGTGTGCGGCGAAGGCCTCCTGGACCGCCGCGCCGTCGATGGCCTCGACCTTGCCGACATAGGCCGCCAGCTCGCTCATCGGCAGGTCGTAGAGCGCCAGGTTGGCGACGAGGCCGCCCAGGCCATCCACGGTTTCCAGCGAGTCGCCGAAGGCGCCGGTCAGGATGGCCTGACGCGTGGTCAGTTCCGAGGTCGTCGGCCGGGTGGTCGACAGGCGGGTGATCTCGGCCAGGATCAGGTCGGACACCTCCACAGCCGCATCGTTGCGCGTCTGGGCGCTGGCGGTGAACAGGCCGTCCTCGCGGCGCACGCCCAGCGAAGAGCGTGTGCCGTAGCTGAGGCCGCGCTTGATGCGGATTTCCTGGTTCAGGCGCGAGGTAAAGCTGCCGCCCAGCAGGGTGTTGCCTAGCGTCAGGGGGAAGTAGTCGGCGTCGGTGCGGGAGACGCCGCGCAGGGCGACCGTCACCGCCGCCTGGCCGGCGCCGGGCTGGTCGATGACGACGACGCGGGGCGGCAGGGGTTGGCCGAGCGGGGCGACGCGCGCCTCGGCGGTGCTGTTCGTGTCGCGCCAGTCGCCGAAGGCCGATTGCGCCAGGGCGCGGGCGTCGGTCTCCGAGATCGCACCCGAGAACACCAGGGTCGCCTCCGAGGGGCGATAGCGGTGCCGGTGGAAGGCGGCCACGTCCTCTCGGGTGATGGCGGGGATGCTGGTCAGGGTGCCGGAGCCGGGGGCGCCGTAGGCCGCGTCGCCATAGATCACACGGGCGGCGGCCTGGGAGGCGACCGGACCGGGCGTGGCGAGGGCGACGCGCAGATTGTCCAGCGTCTGGTCCCGCTGGCGATCCAGTTCTTCCTGCGCGAAGGCCGGATTGCGCACCAGATCGGCCATCAGGGCGACCGTCTGAGGGAAGACATTGGCCGGGGCGTTGGCGTAGACGTTGGAGAAATCGGGACCCGAGCCGGCCCCGATGCTGGCCCCGAGCTGTTCGATCTCGGTGGCGATCTCGGGTGCACTGCGGGTGGCCGTTCCCTGGGTCAGCAGGGCGGCGGTCAGGGCGGCGACCCCGGCCTTGCCGGCCGCCTCGTCGCTGGAACCGGCGTCGAAGTTCAGTCGGGCGGAGACCAGCGGCAGGCCGTCCTTCTCCACGACCAGGACGCGCAGACCGTTGTCGAGGCGGAAGTCCGCGACGGGCGGGGTCGTCGGGGCGACCGGATCGGTCGTCGCCGGAAGGGCCGCGCGCTCGGCTTCCGGCAGCAGGGTGAAGACCTGACCCACGGGGGCGAGGTCGGCCAGGGTCACCGGGGCGGTGATCCCGGTCTGCTGCGCCGTCACCGGATTGGTCTCGTCGGCGTTGAGGTAGCGCAGGGTCACAGCCCGCTGGTCGGTCAGATAGCGGCGGGCGACGCGCTGGACCTCGGCGGCGGTGACGGCCTGGATCTCGGCGATCTCGCGGTCGGCGGTCGCCGCGTCATTGGTGTTGATCAGGGCCCAGCCGAGGGCGCTGGCGCGATCGTCGATGGTCTCGCGACCACGCAGGGCGTCGGCGACCAGCTCGTTCTTGGCCTCGTTCAGCTCGGCGTCGGTGACCGGCTGGTCGCGGAATTTCGTGATTTCGGCGTCAATGGCGGCGAGGCCCTCGTCGACCGTATGGCCGTCCGACATGATGACCTGGGCCATCAGATATCCGGCCTGCTGCGAGAAGTCGGGCGAGGACCCGGCCTGGGCGGCAATCTGCTGCTCATAGACCAGCGAGCGATACATCCGCGAGCTCTCGCCCGTGGACAGGATGCCGTCGAGCACGGTCAGGGCGGCGCGATCCGGGTGGCCGTAAGGCACGGTCGGCCAGGCGCGCACCACAGCGGGCAGCGGCACGTTCGGAGCGTGGACGGTCATCTCGCGCGGGCCGGCCGGCTCCGGCTCGGAGGCGTCGGTGACCTCCAGCGGCCGGTCCGGATTGGTGATCGGCGCCATATAGCGGTCGATCCAGCCGTCCAGCTCGGCCTGGTCGAAATTGCCGGCCACGATCAGGACGGCGTTGTCGGGGCGATAATAGGTGGCGTGGAAACGGCGCACGTCCTCGATGGTCGCGGCGTCGAGGTTCTCGATCGAGCCGATGGTCGAGCGGCGATAGGGGCTCTGCTGGAAGATCAGCATGGGCAGGAACAGGCGCATCCGGCCGTAGGGGTTGGCCAGCACGCCCTGGCGGTACTCTTCCTTGACCACGTCGCGCTCGCTCGCGAACACGCTCTCATCGACGACCAGCGAGCCCAGACGGCTGGCCTCGGCGAAGAGCAGACGCTCCAGGTGATTGGCCGGGATGGTCTCGTGATAGGCGGTGACATCGTCACTGGTGAAGGCGTTGTTGTTGCCCCCCACGTCCTCGGTCAGGCGGTCGAAGGTCTCGTCCGGGAAATCCTTGGTCGCCTTGAACATCAGGTGTTCGAACAGGTGGGCGAAACCGGAGCGGTCCTGCGGGTCGTCCTTGGAGCCGACCCGGTACCAGACCTGGACCGTGACGTTCGACGTCGTCGTGTCGCGCGCGGTGTAGACGTCCATGCCGTTCGGCAGTGTGCGTTTCACAAAGCCCAGCGGCGGCACCACGATGGCGGCGGACGGCGCCCCCGCAGCGTCCTGGGCCAGGACCGGCGAGAAGGTCCCGAGAGCGGTGACGAGGGCGAGGGCGGCGACGGCCGACTTCAGGCGGGATTTCATGAACGGACTCCGGAGTTGCGGAGCGACCGTATCAGGCTGGAACACCGGCGTAAGTTACGGCGCTGTAATGTGGGGCGTGCGTTTTCCCTCCCCCGAGGGGGAGGGAGAACGCCCGCGCTACTTCCCGAACACCTCGACCCCGACCTCGCCGTCCGGGGTCAGCCAGGCGCGCTTCATGCCCTGGGAGTTGAAGGGATCGGCGCGGTGGCCCAGCGCGTCGAGCGCGATCAGGCCGCCGTCGCCGCCCATCGCGCCGATGCCGGCGATGACCGCCTGTCCGGCCTCGATGATCGAGGCGCCCGCCTCGACCCGCCAGTCCATCTGGGCGGCAGCGGCGGTGCGGATGAAATACTCGCCCTGGCCCGTGCAGGAGACCGCGACCCGGTCCGTGGCCCAGACGCCCGCCGCCGGGATCGGCGTGTCGCCCACCCGCCCCGGCAGCTTGCCGAACACGCCGCCGGTCGAGGTGGCGGCCGCCAGACGACCCTGGGTGTCCAGCACGCAGCAGCCGACCGTCCCGTGGCTCAGCGCCGGTCCCACACCCGGACTTTGGCCCGGCGGATGGTTGTCCTCGCCCTGGCCGGCGCGGGTGAACCAGGCTTCGGGATCGTCGATCGGCTCCAGGCCGTGTTCGCCCGCGAACCGGGCCGCCCCCGACCCGGCCAGCAGCACGTGCGGGCTGTGATCCATCACGGCGCGGGCCGCGCGGATCGGGTTGCGATAGCCCTGGAACGCGGCGACGGCGCCCGCACGGCGGCTCGGCCCGTCCATCAGGCTGGCGTCCAGCTCGTATTCGCCGGCCAGATTGGGCGAGGCCCCGCGACCCGCGACATAGAGGCCGGAATCCTCCAGCAGGACCAGGGTCTCTACCGCCACGTCGAGCGCCGGGGCGCCGGCCTCCAGCCGCACCCGCATGGCCTCGACCACCTCGCGCATATGGGCGATCTCGGCGGTGTAGTCGCGGCTGCGACGCGCGCCGGCGCCGCCGTGCAGGATGAGGGCGGGTCGGGTCATGGCGTTTCTCCTTGGGCCGCTCGTCCGCCCTTCCATGGAGCGGTTCGACTGGCTAGCGTCGGGGGGCGATGACACGGGGCCCATCCTGTGACAACCGTCGCCGCACGACAGGCTGACCACAGGGCGACAAGACGTGGCGAAGATCGATCCGGAGCTGAAGGGGCGCGACATCCGCGCGGCGTTCAAATCGTTCAACCGCGTCCATATCCCGGGCTTCCTGACGCCGGACAGCGCCGCGACGCTGTACGAGACCCTGGTCCGCGAAAACCTGTGGGTCTGTTCGACGATGAGCGGCGGCAAGTATGCCGACATCCCGGTCGAGCAACTGGAGGCCCTGACGGCCGAACAGCACCGCGAGTTCATGGCCGTCGCGCACTCGGAGGCGACCCGGGGGCTGCACTTCATGTTCGACACGGTGCGCATCTCGACCGACATCGAGAACGGCAAGCCGGTGCGGCCCGCCTATCGCGCCCTTCACGACACGCTGAACTCCGAGGCCTTCCTCGGCTTCGTGCGAGAGGCCACCGGCGACGACCGGCCGCTCTATGTCGACAGCCGCGCGACCCGGTATCAGCCTGGCCACTATCTGAACCAGCACAACGACGACCACGACAAGCGCGAGCGGCTCTATGCCTATGTGCTGAGCCTGACGCCGGACTGGCGGGCGGACTGGGGCGGCCTCCTGGCCTTCATCGACGACGACGGCCATGTGCCCGAGGCCTATACGCCCAGGTTCAACGCCCTGAACCTGTTCACCGTCCCCTACGAACACGCCGTGACCTATGTAGCCCCGTTCGCCGGCGGCAACCGCCTGTCGGTCACCGGCTGGATCCGCCAGGACAAACCTGTTTCCGCGGCCTGAGCCGCTCTCTCCCCATCACCCCTGAAAGGCATTTCATGCGCGCAGTCCTGTCCAAGACCGTCGGCGGCCCCGACAGCCTCGTCGTCGAGGAGGTGCTGGATCCCACCCCCAAGGCGGGCGAGGTCATCATCGAGGTCAAGGCCGTGGGGGTGAACTTCCCCGACACCCTGATCATTGAGGACAGATACCAGTTCAAACCCCAGCGTCCCTTCTCGCCGGGCGGCGAGGTCTCCGGCGTGGTCGAGGCTGTGGGCGAGGGGGTCAAGGGCGTCTTCAAAGGCGACCGCGTCATCGCCATGCCCGGCTGGGGCGGCATGGTCGAGCGGCTGGCGGTGCGGGCCGAGGCCCTGATCAAGATGCCGGACGCCATGTCGTTCGAGGAGGCCGCCGCCCTGATCATGACCTACGGCACCTCCTACTATGCCCTCAAGGACCGGGCCCAGCTGAAGGCCGGCGAACGGCTGCTGGTGTTGGGCGCCGCGGGCGGGGTCGGCGCCGCCGCCGTCGAACTGGGCAAGGCCATGGGCGCCCTGGTCACCGCCGCCGCCTCGACCAATGACAAGGTCCAGTTCGCGCTCGAGCTTGGGGCCGACAACGGCCTGATCTATCCGTCGGGGCCGATGGACAAGGCGGCCCAGAAGGAGCTCTCGGGCGAGTTCAAGCTGGCCTCGGGGCGCGACGGCCCTGACGTGGTCTATGACGGCGTCGGCGGCGACTATGCCGAACCGGCCCTGCGCTCGATGGACTGGAACGGCCGCTATCTGGTGGTCGGCTTCCCGGCCGGCATCCCGGCCTTTCCGCTGAACCTGACGCTGCTGAAGTCGGTGTCGGTGGTCGGGGTCTTCTGGGGCGCCGCCGCCGCGCGCGATCCCGAGGGGCACAGGGCCAATGTCGCCGACCTGATGAAGTTCTGGGCCGAGGGCAAGATCAAGCCGCGCGTCAGCCGCACCTTCCCGCTGGAACGCGCCCACGAGGCTATCCAGGCCCTGTCCGACCGCACGGTCATGGGCAAGGTCGTGGTGACCGTCGAGAGCTAGAAATCCTCCCCCGATGGGGGAGGTGGCGCGGCGCGGCTTCGCGACGTGACGGAGGGGGCCACCCGCACACTGGGTGTCTGGGGCGGGCCCCCTCTACCGCGAAGACGCGGTCCCCCTCCCCCGGTGGGGGAGGATCAGCGCAGCTTGTCGAGAGCCTTCTCGGCCGCCTCGCGGTGCTTCTTGCGCACATTGGCCCCGAGCGTCGCGATGACCGCCGTGATCACCGCCGCGTCGTCGGTGAAGCCGATGCCGGCGAGCACGTCCGGGATGGCGTCGAGCGGCATGACGAAATAGGCCAGCGCCCCCAGCATGATCCCCTTGGCCGCCATCGGCGTCTCCGGGTCGCGCGCGGCGTAGTAGACGGCGACGACCTGGTCGGCGAACGGAATGCGCGAGGCGACCCGGCCCAGCTTGGGCCAGAAGCCGGTGCGCACCCGCACCTCGTTGACCTTCTGGACCGAAGGCACGAGCGCCCTGGCCGGATCAATGGCGTCTTCCGGGGTGATCGGCCCCGACGCGCGTTTGGCTTTGGTGGTCATGGCGGCTAAATCCCCGCGGCAATCAGAAGTTCAGATCAGAACATAGGGACGAATTCCATGAAACTCGACGGGTCGATCGCAGCAGTGGTGACAGGCGGGGCTTCGGGCCTGGGCGAGGGGACCGCGCGCGCCATCGCGGCCACAGGCGCCAGGGTCGCCCTGTTCGACCTCAACGCCGAAAAGGGCGAGGCCATCGCCAAAGAGATCGGCGGCATCTTCTGCTCCGTCGACGTCACCGACGACGCCTCGGTCGCCGCCGCCTTCGAAAAGGCCCGCGCCGCACACGGCCAGGAGCGGCTGACGGTCAACTGCGCCGGCATCGCCACCGGCATGAAGACGGCCTCACGCAAGAGGGACACGGGCGAGATCAAGGCCCACGACATGGCCCAGTTCGAACGCACCGTCCGGGTCAACCTGTTCGGCACCTTCCGCGTCCTGAGCCAATCGGCCGCAGGCATGCTCACCCTGGAGCCCGTGGAGGACGGCGAGCGCGGCCTGATCGTCAATACGGCCTCGGTGGCGGCCCAGGACGGTCAGGTCGGTCAGGCGGCCTATGCGGCCTCCAAGGGCGGTGTCTACGCCATGACCCTGCCGGTCGCCCGCGACCTCGCCCAGGAAGGCATCCGCTGCAACACCATCCTGCCCGGCATCATGTGGACCCCGATGATGGCCGGCATGGACCAGAAGATCCAGGACGCCCTGGCCGCCCAGATCCCCTTCCCCAGCCGCCTCGGCAAGCCCTCGGACTACGCCAGCCTCGTGCTGGAGCTGGCCCGCAACGTCTACATCAACGGCGAATGCATAAGGCTTGACGGAGCCATCAGGATGGCGCCCAGGTAATTTTCGAAAAAGGGGCCTTGCGACGGACCGTCCGCGTCCGCTATAGGCCCCGCTCTCGACGAGACGGATCGCCCAGCCGGGCCCCGTTACGGAGTGCGGGCGTAGCTCAGTGGTAGAGCACAACCTTGCCAAGGTTGGGGTCGAGAGTTCGAATCTCTTCGCCCGCTCCAGTCGATTGAAGAGACCCGGTCGCAAGATCGGGTCTTTTTCGTTTTCGCACCGGGCTGCGTGAGTTTGCCAGGATCGACGCCCGGCGCCCTCATCCGGCCTTGGGCGGCAGTTCGAAGAACTTCGCAAAGCGTTCGAACACACCGACGTCGCCGCTGACGCTGACCGTCGCCAGGCCCGCCCCGCCATAGACGATCGCCGCGACCGCCTCCGGCGTGCCGTCGATCTGCACCTGGGCCTGTCCATCGTCCTCGCGCGCTGCCGTCAGGACCCCGTCCCTGACGCGCACCACGAATTGCTCCGACCCGAAGCGGAAGCCCAGCGTCATCGCCGCCGCACCCGCCTTGCGCGCATCGAACATGGTCCGGAACGACAGCATCATCGACGTGGGACTCAGCGGCAGGGTGGGGTCATGCCCGGGCGACCGCGCCGCCCAGCGGCCCAGCGCGCTGATGATCGGCTCGGCCTCGCGGCCCCAGTCGGTCAGGTCATAGACCTGGACCGAGGCCGGCGGCGGCAGTTTGCGCCGCACGACGAGGCCGGCAACCTCCAGTCCCTCCAGCCGTTGAGTCAGCACATTGGCGCTCAAACCCGGCAGACCGGCGCGAAGATCGCCAAACCGCTTGGGCCCGAACATCAGCTCGCGCACGACCAGCAACGCCCACCGCTCGCCGATCAGCTCCAGCCCATGGGCCGTGCCGCACGCGTCGTCATAACGCCGTCCCGTTTTCTCGGTTATGTTTTCTAACTTCATAGTTGACATATATAATCTCATGGACCACAAAGCGCAACATCGGAGCCGGACGATACCCCGGCTCCGAACACCGCCCACCGCCCTCGTCCAGCCCGCCCCCGCGACACAATTTCAGGGCCCATACGCAAGGAAAATACCGATGTCCCGCATGATCTTCATCAATCTGCCCGTCGCCGACCTGAAGGCCTCGACCGCCTTCTACGAGGCCGCAGGCGCGACCCTGAACCCCACGTTCAGCGACGAGACCGCCGCCTGTATGGTGTTCTCGGAGACGATCTTCGTGATGCTGCTGACGCATGAAAAGTTCGCCAGCTTCACCTCGCGTCCGATCGGTGACCGCTCGACCGTCCACGCCCTGCTCTGCCTGTCTTGCGACAGCCGCGCCGACGTCGAGGCCCAGCTGGACGCCGCGGTCCGGGCCGGCGGCCGCCCCGACCCGACCCCGGTTCAGGATCATGGCTTCATGTACGGACGCAGCTTTGAGGACCTCGACGGCCACATCTGGGAAATCATGTGGATGGACCCCGCCGCCACCGGCGCTGACAGCGGTGTGAAAGCCGACGCCGCCTGACGCCCTTGGCCCATTGCCGGGCCGACACGCAAAGGAGACCTCGATGACCGACAAGATCACGCCCTGCCTCTGGTACGACACCGGCCAGGCCCGCGCCGCCGCCGAATTCTACGTCTCGCTGGGTCTGGCCGACAGCCGCATCAATGCGACCCACACCAGCCCCGCCGACAACCCGTCGGCCCCGGCCGGCGCGGAACTGATGGTCGAATTCACCCTCGCGGGCCGCGCCTACCTCGGTCTCAACGGTGGTTCAATCTTCCCCCAGACCGAGGCCGTCTCGTTCGTGATCCAGACCGGGGATCAGGCCGAGACCGACCGCCTCTGGAACGCCATCGTCGGCAACGGCGGCCAGGAGAGCATGTGCGGCTGGTGCAAGGACCGCTGGGGCGTCAGCTGGCAAATCACCCCGCGACGCCTGATGGAATTCTACCGCGATCCGAACCCCGCCGGCACCCGGGCCGCCTTCGAGGCCATGATGACGATGAAGAAGATAGACATCGCCACCCTCGAGGCCGCCGCCGACGCCGCCGGCCAGCCCTGACCCCGTAGGCGAGCGACCGTGTCGCCCGCGTCTGCCCCACCAAAAAGGAGACGTCTCATGCCCTTCCTCGACATCACCGTCATTCCCGTCCCCACCGCCAACAAGGCGGCGTATCTGGAGCATTCGCGCCAGACCACGCCCTTCTTCAAGGAACACGGCGCGACCGCCGTCACCGAGACCTGGGGCGAGGACGTCCCCGAGGGCAAGACCACCGACTTCAGAAAGGCCGTCCAGCTCCAGGACGGCGAGACCGTCGTCGTCGGCTGGATCACCTGGCCCGACAAGGCGACCCGCGCCGCCGCCTGGAAAACGATGATGCAGGACGACCCCATGAAGCACATCGACATGCCCTTCGACGGCAAACGCATGATCTTCGCCGGGTTCGAGGTCGTGCTGGAGGGTTAGCGCCGCTTCCTGAAGGCAGAAGGTGTGGTCGCTGCGGACCGCCCCCTTTTCGTATCGGCCGTCGAGGAAGCTCCTCAGTTTCCGCGACCGGCTCAGGTGCTTCAGCTTCCGCGCCGGCAACGGAAGTTCCCAACTGCCGCGATGAGTCGATTTGCGACCCTGGCCCACGGTCGAAGGGGACCTTCGGCCGCAAGACGGCCCGGCCGCCCTTGGCCGAATGGCGCGGAGATAGAATTTATTCCTATAACGTCCTTGTGCATGGGCGTATGGGCGCCCATGTCGTTGCCAGGGTCTTTGACACTACCAGGACGCGCCGCTCGCCGGCATTTCGCATAATCCCGCCACCGGACGAAGGCGGGCGGGTCAGGTGATTGATTTCATGAGGTCCGCGTGCGGTCTCGTCCGTTTCGTCAGGGTGTTTTCTGCGGACGAAGCCGGACCAGACCGCCGAAGGGAACGGTCGCCTTCAGTCCTCGTTCGCCGCGTTCGGGTCGATCGCCTCGTCCACCAGCCTTCGCCAGTGGGGATCGGTGTCGTCGACCAGGTCGACGTCATCCAGCAGGGCCACCACCGCGTCGCCGTCGGGCAGGATGAGGCCCAGGACTTCCATGGGTTCGCCGAAGGCGCCGGCATGGACCTCCGCCTGGACCGCGACCGCCCCCTGTTCGCCGTCGTCGTCCCACCAGATGACGGGCTGGGGCAGGTCCATGTCGATGACCTGCGGGTCTTCCGAGTCGCCCAGGGCGAAGACCGCGCGCCGCGCCTGGACGTCGTCGAGGGTGGCGACACGGCCGGTGAAGGGCTTCAGCCGCGACCAGTCGTCGGCGTCGAAGCCGCCCCCGTCTTCGCCAGGGCCTTCGGGCGAATCGTCGGTGTTGTGGTCGTCGGTCATCCGGCCAGACTAGCGACCGGACAGCCCCCGGATCAATCGAGGCCGAGCGCGGCCTTGATCACGCGCCAGTCGATGTATTTGAAGTTCTGGGTGCCGACGTCGTTGACGTCGTCCTGCACGACCACGACGCCCTCGGGGAAGCCGCCGACCGCCCCGCCCATGGCCGCCAGACCGTCGGTGCCGGTGACGCCGTCCACGACCCCGCCCTCGACCACGAACCGGCCCTTGTACTCGGGCGCGGCGCCGTCGATGCGCCAGACCGGGAAGGCGCTGTCGCCCTGGCTGGAGCCGATCAGATATCGGGCCGCGCCGTCGGCCAGGAGGGTCAGGCCCTCGGCATCCGCGACCAGTCTGTCGGTCTCGATGCCCTGGATCAGGGTGCGGGTGTCGCCCGAGGCCGGGTCGAGGCCGTAACGCCAGACGCCGACATTCTCCTCGGCCAGATACAGGGCGTTCGTCGCCTCGTCGGCGGCGCAGCCCTCGGAGATCGAGCCGATCTCGAAGCGACGGACCTCGCGTGACAGCGGCCGGCCGGCGGCGTCGGCGGTCAGGACGAACTGGCGCACCTCGCCCTCGTGGCCGACCAGGACCGCGTGGATCTCGCCGCCACGATGCGCGAAGCAGAAGCCGTAGGGCTCGACCACGTCGGTGCGGATGGCACCCCAGGGACGGACGCCGTTCTGGCCCGTCCCGGCGGGATCGAACAGATAGAGGGACACCCCCTCCCTGCCCGGTGTCCGGTCGCTGGCGCCCAGCACGACCTGAGGCCGGCCGGCCACGGTCAGGCCGTCGACGACGTCGACGTTGTTCAGCAGCCCCTCGGGCATGAACTGAAGCACGGCGCCGTCGAAGCCGTAGATGTAGAGGCCGGCCTTCTTGTCGGTGCCGGCGACGAAGCCGGGCGTGGTGGTTCCCATGACCTTGACCGGCTGCTGACCGACCCAGATGGCGGGATCGTCGGCCGCATCCTCGCCGCCGCCGGTGCCGACCGACGGCGTCTCCAGCGTCGCCTGGACGCGGACGCCGGCGCCGACCAGACCTTCGCCCTCGCCCTGATAGTCGACCTCGTGGGTGGCGCAACCGGCGAGGAGCAGTGAGGCGATGGCGGCGGTGCAGAGGCCGATCTGGCGCATGGCGGATCCTTGATGGAAGGGCGTGGCGGGGCGGCGCAGACCACGTGGCAAACCGCCGGTCAACCCCGGGCTCCGCCTTTCTCGGACGGCCGCAGCGGTCATTTCACCGTCTACGGAAGAACTGTCACATCCTGGCCAGCCAACCGCTACGACAGCGTCGCACAAGCGTCGCCGTGGCGTCGTCGCTGTGGCTTAGCAGCGGCCTCCAGAGCCGACGGCCGGGGGGTCGATCGGACCATCGGGGATGCTCAAAATGAAACTCGCACTTTTGCTGGGGGCTGCTGTCGCGCCCCTGCTCATCGGCAACGCCGCCTTCGCCCAGGTTCAGACCGCCGATCGGGTTGACGAAATCGTCGTCACCGGCCGCCGGCCGATCGCCGAATCCGAAGCCGCCGCGCTTCAGGTCCAGCGCAACTCCGACAGCCTGGTCAGCGTCATCGCTTCCGACGCCGTCGGCCGCCTGCCCGACCAGAACATCGCCCAGGCTGTCGCTCGCGTCCCGGGCGCCGCCGTCGAAAGCGATCAGGGCCAGGCCCGCTATGTCTCGCTGCGCGGTGCGCCGAACTACTGGACCACACTGTCGATCAACGGCATCGGCATCGTCAGCCCCGAGGGCCGCGACACCCGCTATGACTCCCTCCCGTCTGCCATCGCGTCGCAGATCGTGGTCAACAAGGCTGTGACGCCTGACCTGACCGGCGAGACCATCTCGGGCAACATCAACATCATCACCCGCTCGGCCTTCGACTATCCGGGCCTGAGCATCGCCGGCAAGCTGGGCGCGGGCCGCGCCGAGCTCGGCGACCGCGACACGTACGAAGGCCAGCTGGTCGTCTCGGATCGCTTCGATACCGGCTTCGGAGAGATCGGCCTCCTGGCGTCGGGCAGCTATTTCGAACGCAACATGGTCACCGACAACTATGAGATCGACTGGGAAATCGTGTCCCAGGACGTTCAGCCCAGCGGTGGCGGGAACCGCCTGTGGGCGCGCGAGACCGAGAACAAGCTCTATCGTCTGACCCGCAAGAACTACTCCTATTCGGGCCGGCTAGACTGGAGCCCGACCGATGGGCATCGCGTCTTCTTCGAGTCGATCTTCACGACCTTCACGGACGACGAAGCCCGCGACAACTACATCTTCGACATGGACGACCGCCAGGCTGATCCCTCGGTCCCGCCGCGCTCGGCCGCCGCGCCCTGCGTGGTCGTGCCCACGGGCATCGTGACCAACACCGGCTATGCCGACAGCTGCATCGGCAACACCTCGCTGCTCGGCACGGTCTACGGCATCGACATCAACCAGCGCGCCACCCTGCGCGCGTTCGAGCAGTCGATCTTCACCAACACCCTGGGCGGCGAACACGCGCTTGGTGACTGGGATCTGGACTGGCGTTTGAACTTCACCCGTTCGCGTGATGACCGCTCGGTGGTCGGCGAGGCCCGCTATGAGAGCCCGTCGACCCGCAACCTGCGTCCGACGATCTTCTACGACTTCACCAACGTCGACCGCCACAACATCGAGCTCTACAACACGATCACCACCGGCACCGGCGCGGCGACGACCTACAGCCGCGGCGCGCGTGTCACCGACATCGACGGTTTCCAGCGCAACCTGACCCAGCTCACGTCGCTGAAGGCCATCGACGAGACGGAGGCCTACACCGCCCGCTTCGATCTGACCCGCGAGCTGTCGCTGATGGGGGCCGACGCCCGCGTCACCTTCGGCGGCCAGTACGACACCCGCACCAAGGAATCCAACGAACGCCAGATGGTCCTGAACTCGGCCGCCCAGTTTGCCGCGGCCGGGACCTCGACGACCTTCGCGCCGGTCTCGCTGAGCACGCCGTTCGCGGGCGACATCTGGATGGGCTACACGTTCCGCTACTTCGACCTGGAGGCCATGCGCGCCCAGGTCGCCCGTGCGTCCGCTCTCAACGCCTACAACCCCATCGTCGGCAACTTCTACAACGTCGAGGAAGAGGTCTACGCCGGCTACGGAGCGATCCGCTTGGGCTATGACTGGGGTTCGGTGCTGGCCGGAGCCCGCGTCGAGCGCATCACCAACACCGGCCAGGCCTTCGTGCCGCTGGCGGGGCTGAACACGCTGATCACCACGGAAGGTGAGCAGACAATCGTCTATCCGAGCGTGCACGTGAACTATGACATCGACGAGGACCGCAAACTGCGCTTCTCGTTCTCGACCGGCGCCGCCCGTCCCGACTACGACCAGCTGCGTCCCAACTTCACCTTCAACGACGCCAACCAGACCGTCTCAGGCGGCAACCCCGACGCCCAGCCCGAGCGGGCCTACGGCGTCGACGCCTACTACGAGTGGTACATCCAGCCCCAGGGCTTCTTCTCGGCGGGCCTGTTCTACAAGCAGGTCGAGGACGTCCTGTTCAGCGACGCGCGGGTGTTCAACTCCACCGTCCTGAACACCACCGGTGTGGATCGGTCCCAGTATCGGCTGTCGACGCTGGTCAACGGCGGCGACGGCTACATCTGGGGCTTCGAAGGCGCTCTGCAGCTTCAGCTCGACCCCTATGTCGAACAGCTGGACCTGCCTGAGTGGATGGGCGGCTTCGGCATCAACGTGAACGTGACCGCCAACGAGTCCCAGGCCACGACGCCGGGCGGCACGCGCGTGACCCTGCCGGGCACCTCGGACCTGGTCTACAACCTGGCTGGCTACTACGAGAAGTATGGCCTTTCGGCGCGCCTGAACTATCGCAAGCGCACCGACTGGCTCGACGGCTACGGCCCCGTGGCCGACGGGGGCAACACCTACTGGGCGGCCGACGACGAACTGGACGCTTCGATCCGTTACGCCGTCAGCGACAACCTTGAAGTCTACGTCGACGGCTCCAACCTCATGAACAATCCGGGCCGTCGCTACTCTCGCGAGAGCCAGTACACGATCGAGTGGGAACGGTTCGGCCGTCGCTTCGACGCAGGCATTCGCTTCAACTTCTAAGGCGAATAGGACGTCTCAAGACGGGAAGGGCCGGGCGGCGACGCCCGGCCCTTTTGCCGTCTTCCGCCGTCGTTCACCGGGATCGCGCGAATGCGACTGGACCCGCGCCAGGACAGGCCGTAACCGGCTTGTCACGCCGGGCGGCGCCGGGCTTGCAGTCATCCGGTCGAACACCGCGCCGCGTGCCAAGACAGGAAGACCGAACATGTTCATGGAAGGCGACATCGACTGGGTCCTCGTGCTGGGAATCGTCGCCGCCGTGACCTCGGTCGTCGCCATTCTGGCGCTGGTGTTCGCGGTGACCAACCGCACCCGCCATGTCTCGACCTCGGATGAGCTGGGGGCGGTGTCCAGGGCCCGCGAGGCGGCCGAGACGCGGCTGTACGAGACTCTGAACGCCATTCCCGTCGCCCTGGTCCAGACGGATCGCGGCGGCAAATTCGTCTTCGCCAACCGGGCCGCCCACCAGCTGATGGGCCGGCGCGACGCCGAGCTGATCGGCCTGCGGTTCCACTCGGCGACCTGGGGAATCACCTATCCCGACGGCCGGCCCGTCCCGCCGGACCTGCTGCCCAGCGCGCGCGCCCTGCGCGGCCAGACGGTCAAAGGCTTCCAGCACATCATCGCCAACCCCTCGACGCGCCGGAAGATGCTGGTCTCGGTGACCGCCATGCCGATCGAGGATTCCCACGGCCAGATCATCGGCTCGACCGCCGCCCTCGTGGAGACCGAAGGCCTGACCACGCCCGAGGCCTTCCAGCCCGAAACTGTGCCTGTGTCGACCCACGACGACCTGACCCGCCGCGTGTTCGAAGCTGCGTCCAGCGCCCTGGTGGTGGTGTCCGCCCACGGCGTGGTGCGCGAAGCCAATCCGGTGGCCCTGGCCCTGTTCGGGCGCACGCTCGATGTCATCGGCGCCGATTTTGCCGACCAGTTCCTGGGCGAGACCGAGCGGGTCGAGGGTCGCCAGACCCTGCGCGCCGCGATCAACGCCCAGCCTGGCGAGGCCGATGGCATCGTCTCAATGATGGGCGGCGACAACGGCGTGGCCTGGCGCATCCTGCCGCTGAACGCGCCGGACGAGGCGGTCGACGCACTGTTGCTCGCCGGCGATCCCATCGTGCCGGAGACGGCGGTTGAGATCGACGTCGAGCCCGCCCCCGTCGTCGAGTTTGAACCCGCCACGACCCCCGCAGCCGTCGTCCTGGCCGAGCCGGTCGCCGACCTGGCGCCGCAACTGGAGGCCGCCGCGGCCCGCGAGGCGGAACTGCAGGCCGAGCTGGAAGCTGCTCGCGCCCAGATCGAAGCGGAACGGGCCGAGGCTCAACGGACGGCCGAAGAGGCGCGCGCGCAGGTCCTGTCCCAGGTCGAGACCGGAAACGAGGCCTCGCGTCGGCTGGAGAGCGTCGGCCGCCTGACCGGCGGCGTGGCCCAGGACTTCAACGCCCTGCTGGCCGTGATGACCAGCGCGCTCGACATGCTGTTGAAGACCGCCGACGACCCGGCCCGGGTGCGCCGTCTGGGCCAGGCGGCCCTGGCGGCCGGGCAGCGGGGAGAGGCCCTTACCCGTCGTCTGTCGGCCTTCTCGCAGGGCGAGGACGCCCATGCCCAGGTGCTGGATTCCGGCGTGTTGCTGCGCGCCATGGAGACCCGTCTGCGGGCCCTCGCCGGACCGGGCGTCGACCTGTTGATCGAGGGGCCTTCCCATGCGGCGCCGGTGCGCGTCGATCCGGTCGGTTTCGAAGGCGCGGTCCAGGCGCTGGTCCGCAATGCGGTCGAGGCTCTGGGCGGCGCGGGCTCCGTGGCCGTGCGGCTGGAAGCGCTCGCCGACGGCGGGGCGCGGCTGACGGTGCGCGACACCGGCCCGGGGCTGGATGCCGCGACTGCGGCCCGTGCGCTGGAACCCTTCTTCACCACCCGCGACGGCGCGGCGGGTCTGGGCCTGGCCCAGGTTCACGCCTTCGCCCGCCAGTCCGGCGGCGCCCTGACCCTGACCGGGGCCGAGGGCGAAGGGGCCGAGGCGACCGTGATCCTGCCGCCCGTCGAACCGGCGATCGCGGGCGCGGCCTGACGCTTCACGGCTTGGCTTGGCTGGGCGGCGTGTTAGATTAACGAACGTCGTTTGATCGCGTTCGGAGTCCGGCCATGAAGATCCTGCGGTTCATTCTGGTGCTGGCCGTGATCGGCTATGCGGGCTGGCTGGCCTGGCCCTTCCTCTCCCCCTTCTTCGAGGGCGCTCCCACGACGGTGGCGACCGAGCGCGCCTCCGCCGTCGTCGAGACCGGCGGCGGCATTCCCCAGGCGGCGCTGTGGATCGGAGCAGTGGCCCTGTATCTGGTTGCGGCCTTCATGCTCGGCGCCGGCAATCCGAAGGCGGCCGTGGCCTATTTTCTCGGCTTCCTCGCTGATGCGGTGCTGAGGCTGGCCATCGACCGATCGGGCGGCGGCGGTCCGGCCAGCACCTCGATCCAGGCGGACGCCTCCGTCGGCGGCGGCGAGATCGCCCGGCAGTCGGCCGAGGCGGTAGCCCCGATCGGCCTGCCGGTCGATCCGACCTGGCTGGTGCTGGGCATACTGCTGGTGGTCGGCCTCATCATCGTCGCCGTCTCGCGACGGAGGCGGCGACATCGTTCGCCCGGCCATCTCGCCGCCTGATCCACATTCTTCGTCGGCCTGTCGCCCCTTGGGCTACTTGAGGCCTGAAGGGACACCCATATCCCTGCCAGCGGTTGACCCGGAACGGTCAGGCGCTAGGACAGCGGCCGACCCCCCGACCGCGCCCGATACAGAGGTTCTCATGGCAGACGCCGCCCCCGCCGCTCCCGTTTCCTACGATGTCGTCGTGATTGGCGGCGGACCCGGCGGTTACAACGCCGCAATCCGGGCCGGGCAACTGGGGCTGAAGGTGGCCTGCGTCGAAAAGGGCGAGACCCTGGGCGGCACCTGCCTGAACGTCGGCTGCATGCCCTCCAAGGCCCTGCTGCACGCGTCGGAACTGTTCGAGATCGCCAACAAGGAGTTCCCGACTCTGGGCATCGATGTGGGCGCCCCCAAGGTCAACCTGCCGCAGATGATGAAGCAGAAGGCCGAAAGCGTGACGGCCCTGACCAAGGGGATCGAGTTCCTGTTCAAGAAGAACAAGGCCGACTGGGTCAAGGGCACGGGCAAGATCGTCGGAACCGGCAAGGTGGAAGTCACCGCCGCCGACGGAACCGTCACGACCCTGACCGCCAGGGACATCGTCATCGCCACCGGCTCCGAGCCCACCCCCTTGCCGGGCGTGGACTTCGTCGAGGGCAAGATCATCGATTCCACCGGCGCCCTGTCGCTGTCGGCGATTCCGAAGAAGCTGATCGTCATCGGCGCGGGCGTGATCGGGCTGGAGCTCGGTTCCGTCTGGCGTCGACTGGGGGCCGAGGTCACCGTCGTGGAGTTCCTCGACAAGGTCGGCGCCGGCATGGATGCCGAGGTCGCCACCGCCTTCCAGCGCGGCCTGACCAAACAGGGCATGATCTTCAAGATGGGGACCAAGGTCACCTCGGCGAAGGTGGCCAAGGACGGCGTGGTCCTGACGTTGGAGCCCGCCGCCGGCGGCGCCGCCGAAACCCTGACCGGCGACGTGGTCCTGGTCGCCATCGGTCGTCGTCCCTACACGGCCGGCCTGGGCCTGGAGAGCGTCGGCATCGAGACCGACAAGCGCGGCTTCCTCGTCAACGACCATCTGAAGACCCGCAAGGACGGCATCTGGGTCATCGGCGATGTGACCCACGGCCCGATGCTGGCGCACAAGGCGGAAGAAGACGCCGTCGCCGTCATCGAGTTCATCGCCGGCAAGGCGGGCCACGTCGACTATGACCTGGTCCCCAGCGTCATCTACACCGGGCCTGAAGTGGCCTGGGTCGGCAAGACCGAGGAACAGCTGACGGCCGCGGGCGTCGCGTTCAAGAAGGGCAAATTCCCCTTCACCGCCAACAGCCGCGCCAAGATCAACCACGAGACCGAGGGCTTCGTGAAGGTTCTGGCCGATGCGACGACGGACAAGGTGCTGGGCGTGCACATCTTCGGCCCGGCGGCCGGCGAACTGATCGCCGAGGCCTGCATCACGATGGCTTTCGGCGGTTCGTCGGAAGACATCGCCCGTACCTCCCACGCCCATCCGACCCGCTCGGAAGCCGTCAAACAGGCGGCCATGGGCGTCGAGGGCTGGACGATGCAGGCCTAGGGTGGACCTCCACCTTGCCGGCAAGCGCGCGCTCGTCTGCGGCGGATTCAGCGGTCTCGGTCGCGCCGTGGCCGAGGCGCTGGCGGCGGAGGGTGCGCATGTCGCCCTGCTGTCGCGGGACGCGGAAAAGCTGCAGGTCGTGGCCGACGGGATCAATGCGACATCGACCGGCCGGGCCGTGATCGTGACGGCCGATCTGGCGGATCACGCGGGCCTGCTGGCGGCGGTGGATGCGGCCGAGGGCCTGCTGGGCGGGCCGATCGAGATCCTGCTGAACAACACGGGCGGGCCGCCGCCGTCGGGTGTGGCGGGGCTGGATCCGGAGCTGTGGCGCGCCCAGTTCGACTCCATGGTGCTGTCGGTCTTCCGGTTGACCGACCGGGTCCTGCCGGCCATGCGCGCGGCGGGCTGGGGCCGCATCCTTAATGTCGCCTCGTCCTCGGCGGTCGAGCCCAATCCGATGCTGGGCGTGTCCAACACCCTGCGCGCCGGCATCACCGGCTGGGCCAAGAGCCTGGCGACCGAGGTCGCCGCCGACGGGGTGACCGTCAACACCCTCCTGCCCGGCCGTATCGACACCCCGCGCATCCAGCAGCTGGACAAAGCCGCTGCCGAACGCACGGGAGTCACGCCGGAACAGGCGCAGTCGAAGTCGGTCGAGAGTATTCCGGTCGGGCGGCTGGGCGATCCGGCCGAGTTCGGCGCGGTTGCAGCCTTCCTCGCCAGTCCGAGGGCGGCCTATGTCACGGGCTCCCTGATCCGCATTGATGGCGGTGCGATCCGAAGCATCTGAGCGCTTACCGCTCGATGGCGGACGGCGCTCGCGGCTGAAGGGCGCCGAAGCCCATGCGACGCGCGCCATAGTCGAGCTCGACCCGGCGGAAACGGTAGAGCACGTCGGCGCCGATCAGCAGCGCCGGCTGGTCGCCCAGCCCCAGGGTGTTGAAGGCGTGCAGGTCGGCGAACAGCAGGGGCGTGGCGCCCAGCTCATGCCGGCCGATCCGCAGGGTGTTCAGGCGACCGGCATAGGCGTCGATCGTCTGGCCGGTGACGCCGAAGAGCGGGATGGGCCGCGAACCCACCTGACCGCCGATGG
Source organism: Brevundimonas sp. TWP3-1-2b1 (assembly GCF_049896165.1). Lineage (NCBI taxonomy): Bacteria > Pseudomonadati > Pseudomonadota > Alphaproteobacteria > Caulobacterales > Caulobacteraceae > Brevundimonas > Brevundimonas sp. TWP3-1-2b1. The sequence continues at coordinate 25,847 of NZ_JAFCTT010000004.1, forward strand.
CGCGCAGCAGGGCGGTGTTGCCGATCGAATACTGGCCGCCGCTGTCGACGAACGACTGGACCGGGACGCCGTCGGCCACGGCGTTGGTCAGGATCAACTGGCCCGAGGAATCCAGTCGCGCCCGCGCGCCGCCCGGCAGGCGTGTCGGGATGATGGAGGCGGAGCCCCACGTGTAGAAGGCGGGGCCCGAGGGCGTCAGGCTGACGGTCCGGTCCGCCAGGTTCATCGACAGCCGGAACTGGGACAGGATGTCCAGGCCCAGCAAGCCGTCGGCGGCCAGCAGCGACCGCTCGAACACCGGCATGACTACGTTGTTGAAACGTCGCCGCCCGAAGGTCACCCGCCCGACCACGGCCGTGGGCGTCTCCTGGGCCGAGGTGATGCCGTGGACGACCACGGTGGGACCGGCCGGCAGACCCAGGGCCTCGGCCAGATCGCGGGCGATCGAGGTGCGCTCGGCGCCCGTGTCCAGCACGAACAGGCGCGGGCTGCGACCGTTCAGCCGCACGGCGGCGGCCATCCGGGTCAGCAGGTTCGCCGACAGCGACAGGGCGTCAGGCGGCGGGACGGGCGGGGTGACGGCCTGTTGCGTAAAGCCGCCGAGACCGGTCAGCAGAAGGGCGCCGCCGCCCAGCACCTGCCGGCGGTCGAGGCCCTCGTGCCCGGGTTCGTCCCTGGTCTGCGTTGTCCGCTCGATCATGGCCGCCTCCCCGCGGCATTTGCCCGAGCCTAGGACGGCGGCCGGGGCGCGCCTAGCCGTTGCCGCGTTACCGTTTAGTCATGTCTGAGTGCAGCCGGAGGGTGTATACCGGGCGTTCAGAATGGAGATTCCGATGCTGTCGATCCTGCTCCTTCTCACCGCCGCGCCCCAGTCGGCCGAGGGTCCTGCCCCTTCCCTTCGGCCCGCGACAATTCAAGAGATGATCGTGCCGGAGCTTCCTGCGCGAGAGAGCGCCGCGCGGAGGCCGGTCTTGAGCGACACTGGTTTCGGCTGCGACAGCGATGTCAGGTTGGCCACGTATCCGAATGCCGGAAACAGCCTTCTGTGGCGCGACGGCGGCGACCCGGTCGGCCTCTATCGCCTGCTGGATCGCCGAGTGAATGGCTGTCCGGATCCGATCGTGGTCAACTACCGCGTGCCCGGATCGAATGCTCTTGGCCGCGAAGCCGTCGCGCCCGGACGCGGAGATCGTCTTCCGGCCGACTAGGCTCTCGGATGGGCCGCGGCATAGGCGCCCAGCAGATGGGCGGCGTCGACGGCGGTGTATTTCTGGGTCGTGGACAGGCTGGCGTGGCCCAGCAGTTCCTGAATGCTGCGCAGATCGGCGCCCGCGCCCAGCAGATGGGTGGCGAAGCTGTGCCTGAGTGCGTGGGGCGTGGCCGATGCGGGCAGGCCGAGGCGGCCGCGCAGTTTCTGCATCGTCGCCTGCACATGGCGGGCGCTGAGCGGGCCGCCGCGACGGGCCCGAAACAGGGCGTCCGACGGCTCGAGCGGGAAGGGCTGGGCGAGGACGGCGGCGTCCACCGCTGACCGCACGGCGGGCAGGACCGGGACGATCCGGGTCTTGCCGCCCTTGCCGGAGATGCGCAGGCTTTCCGGGAGCGGGGCGTCGGCGCGGGTCAGGCCGAGCGCCTCCGAGATTCGCAGGCCACAGCCGTAGAGCAGCGACAGGACGGCGGCGTCGCGCAACGCCTCCCACGGTTTGGCGTCGGGATCGAGAGCGGGCTCGGCGAGCATGCCCCGGGCCTGATCGGCGCTGACCGGGCGGGGCAGGGAGGGTGTCACCCGGGGCCCGCGCACCAGGGCCAGCTGGGGCGCGGGCGTGCCGCAGCGGCGGTCGAGGAAGACATGGAAGGTGCGGATCGCCGACAGGGTCTGGCTGAGCGAGCGGGCATTGAGTGGCCCATTCTTGCCGGAACTGGCGCCGGAGCGTCGCTCGGCGAGGTGGGCGCGCAGTTCGGCGGCGGTGACGGTCCCGAGGTCGCCGAGGCCCTGCGATCCGCCGCGGTGGCGCTCGAGGAAGGCGAGGTAGAGCCGGCCGATATGGCCATAGGCCTCCAGCGTGCGGGGCGACAGGCGGCGCTCGTGCGCCAGATGCTCGAGCCAGGCCGACAGGGCCTCATTTGCGCTGAGGCGCCTTGGGGCGGTCAGTTGAGGATCGGCCATCGCTCGGCCGTGCGTTCGACGACCCGGGCGATAAAGGCGACCAGTTCGCAGCCCATGCCGGGCGTGAAGCCTTCTTCCTCGGGCGAGGCGAAGGCGCAGAGGGCGGGGCGGGCCTCTTCGGGGCGCTCGCCGCCGAGGTGTGGCGCCATGCGGATCAGGGCCACGGACCTGGCCTGCTCCGTCGAAGGGCCGAACAGGTCGAGGCCGTCGAACATGGGCCCAAGCCAGGTCAGCCCGTGGTCGCCGAGCAGGGTGTCGACGGCGCCGACCTCCAGCCCGCGCCAGCCGAAAGGCACGCCGCCCGGCTTCTCGATGGCGATGGCGGCGCCGGCCAGACCGAATCGGCCCTGCGCCACCGCATCCAGTCGGCGGGCCAGATCGGAATGGTTGCGCGACTCCATCAGGTCCAGGGCCGCGACATGGGTCTGGGTCTGGGCGGCGAAATTGGCGCGGGCGACCGACTCGATGCGTTTCCTGGCGTCAGCCTCGCGCTCGGCGGCTTCCTCGAGCCGGGTCAGGGCGGCGCGGCCGAACTCGACGACGTTGCGGCCATGCGGCTTCAGACCGACCTCCGCCAGCAGGGAGCGGTCATCCAGCAGGGTCTGGGGGTGGGCCTGCAGCCAGGCGCGAACGTCGGGCCAGTGAAGCTCACTGGCGGCGAACAGGTCTGCGGTCTGGTCCCTGGACGTCACTTCGGCGCTCCTCCCGGAACGCCGGGCCGTATTTTTACAGGATCGACTGACCGGTCTTGCCCCAGTCCGCCAGGAAGGCATCAAGACCCTTGTCGGTTAACGGGTGCTTGATCAGGGCCTTGAAAGTGTCTGCGGGCAGGGTGGCGGCGTCCGATCCGGCGAGCGCGGCGGCCGTCACATGGGCCGGATGGCGCAGGGAGGCGGCCAGAATCCGGGTCTCGAAACCGTGGATGTCGTAGATCGCGCGGATCTCTTCCAGCAGCTCAATGCCCTGGGCGCCGTGGTCATCGAGGCGGCCGACGAAGGGCGAGACGTAGGTGGCGCCGGCCTTGGCGGCCAGCAGGGCCTGGGCGGCGGAGAAGCACAGGGTGACGTTGGTCTGGACGCCCTTGTCGGCGAAGGCGCGGGCCGCGCGCAGGCCGTCCCAGGTCAGGGGCAGCTTCACCACGACGTTCGGGGCGATGGCGGCCAGCTTGTCGCCTTCCTTGACCATGGTCTCGAAATCGGTCGCCACGGCCTCGGCCGAGATCGGGCCCTCGACCAGGGCGCAGATTTCGGCGATGACCTCGGCGATGTTGCGCCCGGACTTTGCGATCAGCGTGGGATTGGTGGTCACGCCGTCCACCATCCCGGTGGGCAGCATGTCCTTGATGACGGCGACGTCGGCGGTGTCGAGGAAGAGTTTCATGGGTCCGGGTTTTAACGGCGTAGGCAGGCGAGAGCGAGCCTCTAAATCCTCCCCAGTCGGGGGAGGTGGCTCGAAGCGAAGCGTAGAGACGGAGGGGGCTCGCCCCGGATGCCGGCATGTGCGTCTGGCCCCCTCCACCCCCGCGCAAGCGCGCGGCGGTCCCCCTCCCCCGACGGGGGAGGAAGGGTGAAAGTCGCCTCGGTTCTCATTCCCCTGCCGGTGCACGAGGCCTTCGACTACGAGGTGGTCGATGGGCTCGAGCTGGCGCGGGGCGACCAGGTCGCCGTGCCCCTGGGGCCGCGCCTGATGCGGGGCATCGTGGCCGAGGTGCGCGAGACGACGGGGTCGAACCGGCGGCTGAAGGCGGTCGAGCAGAAGCTGGACGATCCGAGCCTGCCGCCGGGGACGGTGGATTTCGTCGAATGGGCCGCGCGCTGGACCCTGAGCCCGCCAGGCGAGATGGCGGCGACGGCCCTGAAGGGGCTGCGGGCGCCGAGGCCCCGGCCGGAGCGGCGGCTCAGGCGCGTCGGCGACCGGGTCCCGGCGCGACCAACGGCCGGGCGGACGGCGGTGCTGGATGCGCTCGGCGAGACGGCGATGCCGGGGGCGGCGCTGGCCCGGGCGGCGGGGGTTTCCTCGGCCGTGGTCAAGGGGCTGGTCGACGAGGGGGTGCTGGAGGTCATCGAGATCGAGGCGGAGGCCGCCTTCGATGCCCCCGATCCCGACCATAACCCGGCGACGCTGAACGCGGACCAGGCGGCGGCGGCGGATGCGCTGTCGGCGGCCACCGAGGCCAGCGTCTTCAAGCCCTTTCTGCTGGACGGGGTCACTGGGTCGGGCAAGACCGAGGCCTATCTGGAGGCCGTGGCGCGGACGCTGAAGCGGGACCCTTCGGCCCAGATCCTGATCCTCCTGCCCGAGATAGCCCTGACCCAGGCGCTGATTGAGCGGATCACGAAGCGGTTCGGGGCGGCGCCGGCCGAGTGGCATTCGGGGGTCGCGCCGCCGCGTCGGCGGATGGTGTGGGAGGCGGTGGTCGCGGGGCGCTGCAACATCGTGGTCGGGGCGCGCTCGGCCCTGTTCCTGCCCTTCCCGAACCTGAAGCTGATCGTGGTCGATGAGGAGCATGACGGGTCGTTCAAGCAGGAGGAGGGGCTGGTCTATCACGGCCGCGACCTGGCCGTGGCGCGGGCGCGGATCGAGGGTGCGGTGGTGGTCCTGGCCTCGGCGACGCCGTCGCTGGAGACCCTGTGGAACGCCCATCACGGCCGCTACGGCTGGCTGAAGCTGTCGAGCCGGCACGGGGCGGCCGTGCTGCCGGCGATCAGCCTGCTGGACCTGAGGCAGAACCCACCCGACCCCCAGACCTGGCTGTCGCAGCCGCTGCGTGAGGCGATCGGCGAAACCCTGCTGGCGGGAGAGCAGACCCTGCTGTTCCTGAACCGGCGGGGCTATGCGCCGGTGGTGCTGTGCCGGGCCTGCGGGCATCGGATGACCTCGCCGGACACCGACAGCTGGCTGGTGGAGCACCGCTACACCGGGCGGCTGGTCTGTCACCTGACCGGGTTCTCGATGGTGCGGCCCAAGCTGTGTCCCTCCTGCGGGGCCGAGGACAGTCTGGTCTCGGTCGGGCCCGGCGTCGAACGGGTCGAGGAGGAGGTGCGCCAGCTGTTCCCTCAGGCCCGGACGGCGGTGTTCAGCTCCGACACCATTCCGGACCCCAAGGCGATGCGGGCTCTGATCCAGCGGATGACCGACGGAGAGATCGACATCCTGGTAGCGACCCAGGCCGCGGCCAAGGGGCATAACTTCCCGCACCTGACCCTGGTCGGGGTGGTGGACGCCGACCTGGGCCTGCGCGGCGGGGACCTGAGGGCGGCGGAGCGGACCTTCCAGCTTCTGACCCAGGCGACGGGCCGGGCAGGGCGGGCGGACAAGCCGGGGCGGGCGATCCTGCAGACCTGGACGCCCGAGCATCCGGTGTTGATGGCGCTGGCGGCCGGGGACCGGGACGCCTTCGTCGAGGCCGAGATGGCGGAGCGTGAGGCGGCCTCCCTGCCGCCGCACGGACGGCTGGCCGCGATCATCCTGTCGGGCATCGACGCGATGGCGGTCGAGAAGGTCGCCAACGCCCTGGCGGCGGCGATCCCCAACGCGGAGCGGCTGGAGGTCTATGGCCCTGCCGATGCGCCCCTGGGGCTGATCCGGGGACGGCGTCGCAAGAGACTGCTCGTGCGGGCGGATCGGGATGTCGACCTGCAGGGGTTCCTGCGGTCGTGGCTCAGCCGGGTGAAGGTGCCGGGGTCGGTTCGGCTGACGGTGGACGTGGATCCGTACAGCTTCCTGTAGGGCCAGTTTCGTCCGCGTGTTCGGACGTAAAACACCCTGACGAAACGGACGAAACGACTGGTCGGGTGAGGGAAAACAAGGACTTGTGCGTGGGCGGCTTGTTCAGCGGACGAAAATCGGGCGGGCGACGCGCTTCGCGGATCGAGATGTCAAAGACCTGACGGGGACGTGGGGTCGGCGGCTGGCGGGCGCAAGAGGCGCGAGAGAATAAATTCCTGCAACCTGTTTCCTCCCTGCGCCGCAGGCGTGGGGAGGTGGCTCGAAGCGTAGCGAAGAGACGGAGGGGTTCTCAGCGGCGGCAAGACCCCCTCCGTCAGCTCGCGAAGGGCTCGCTGCCACCTCCCCATGCGCAAGCGCGCACAGGGAGGAGACTTGTGACGTCAGCGCGGCCCGGTCAGGCGGATCTCGAACAGCTTGGGCCAGTTCTTGCCGGTAACGAACAGCCGCCGGTTCTCGGCGTCCCAGGCGATGCCGTTGAGGACGTCGTCGTTCGGATTGGCGACCGGGTCGGGCAGGATGCCGGTCAGGTCGATGACGCCGATGACCACGCCCGTGGCCGGGTCGATGCGGACGATAAAGCTGGTTTGCCAGACGTTGGCCCAGACCTCGCCCTCGATGAACTCCAGCTCGTTCAGCCGCTCCAGCGGACGGCCCATATAGGTGACCGGGACCGAGCCCGTCTGTTGCAGGGTGACGGGATCGAGGAAACGCAGCGACGGCGAGCCGTCCGACAGGATGACCCGCGTGTCGTCGTGGGTCAGGCCCCAGCCCTCGCCGGAATAGGAGAAGGTCCCGGCCGGCTCGAGGTCGTCGATGTCCCAGACGAAGCCGTGGCCGCCCTGCCAGGTCAGGGTCAGGATGCGGTCGCCGACGGCGGTCAGGCCTTCGCCGAAGAACTGCACGTCCAGATCGCGCTTCTGCAGGACCACGCCGTCCTCGAGGCGCACGCGGCGCACGCTGGACGGATGACGGCCCGTGCTTTCCAGCAGGATGCCGTCGTGGAACTCCAGCCCCTGGGTGAAGGCGGCGGGGTCGTGCGGATAGGTGGTGACGATCTCGTAGCCGTAGCGGGGCGGACGGGCGGGTTGGGTCGCGGGCGCGACGGCCTGGGCGACGGGGGCGGCGGGCGCCGACGTCTGTGCAACCCCGGCCGGGGCGAGGGCGAGGCCGATCAGCCCCGCGAACGCCGCGACCGGACGGAACGCCCGTCCACGCATCAGTGGGCCGGGTCGGCGGCGGCTTCCGCCTCCGCTTCCCTGGCGCGCACTTCCGCCTGATCGGCGACCTGACGCGCGAGTTTGGCCTTCTCCTGTTTGGAGGTGGCGGAGCGTCCCATCATGTTCAGCGCCTCCACGCCGGCCGAGAAGGCCATGGCAGCATAGATATAGCCCTTGGGTACATGGAAGCCGAAACCATCGGCGATCAGGACGAGGCCGATCATCAGCAGGAAGCCCAGGGCCAGCATGACCACGGTCGGGTTCTTGGCGATGAAGTTGGCCAGGGGGTCGGCGGCCAGCAGCATGACGGTCACGGCGGCGAGAACGGCGACCACCATGATCGGCAGGTGTTCGGTCATGCCGACGGCCGTCAGGATGGAGTCGATCGAGAAGACGAGGTCGAGGATGATGATCTGGACGATCGCCGAGCCGGCGTTGGAGATCATCACATCCTTCTTGTCGAGGACGTCGTGCGTCGGCGTCGGATCGACCGTGTGGTGGATTTCCTTGGTGGCCTTCCAGATCAGGAACAGGCCGCCCGCGATCAGGATCAGATCCTTCCAGGAAAATTCGTTGCCCATTACCGTGAAGACCGGCTGGATCAGGCCGACCAGCCAGGCGATGACCGACAGCAGGGCCAGGCGCATGATCAGGGCCAGGCCGATGCCGATGCGGCGCACGCGCTGGCGATGCTCGGGCGGCAGCTTGTTCGACAGGATCGAGATGAAGATCAGATTGTCGATGCCGAGCACGACCTCCATCACCACCAGGGTAACGAGGGCGGCCCATGCGGCCGGGTCGCTAAGCAGCGGGGTGATACTGTCGAACATCAAGGTCTCTCTGGCAGGAAGAATTTTCCCTGTAGCGCACGCCGCGCGGCGCAGTTCAAGCCCAGGCTAGGACGCAGGCCGCGTCGAAACGACTTCCGGGACCTGATCGACCAGGGCCCCCGCCCCGCCGCCAGCCATCACGGCGGCCCGGACAGCGGCATGGCTGGCCAGGCTCTGGGCCTCGACGTAGATGCGGCCGGCCTGGGGGTAGGCGGCGCGGATGCGGTGCTCCAGCCGGGCGACTGTGTCCTCGACCTCGGCGGCGGTAAGGTCGTCGCGGAAGTCGAGGCTGAGGCAGACGAGGATCTCGTTTGGACCGAAATGCATGGTGCGGGCGTCATTCAACCCCATGACGCCGGGCGCGGCGCGGGCGATGGCCTCGATGCCTTCGCGGGTCGCAGGATCGGCCGCCTCTCCGGTCAGCAGGCTCTGGCTCTCGACGGCGAGGAAGGCGGCGGTGATCGCCAGGATGAGGCCGATGACGACCGAGGCGACTCCGTCCAGCACCGGCAGATCGAACAGATGGCTGCAGACCACCCCGACCAGGGCGACGACGAGACCGGCCAGGGCGGCGGTATCCTCGAACAGGACGGTAAAAATGGTCGGGTCCTTGGATGAGCGGATGACGGCGAAGAAGGGCCGGCCCTCGCGTTGCTTGTTGAAAGCGTTCAGCGCCACCAGCCACGATGCGCCCTCGAACAGCACGGACAGGCCCAGCACGACATAGTTGACCCAGGCGTTCTCGATCGGCTCGGGCGACCGGATGCGCTCTATGCCGTGGGTGATGGAGAGGACCGCGCCGACGCCGAAGATCAGGACCGCGACCACGAAGGTATAGAAATAGAGCTGCAGCCCGTGGCCGAACGGGTGGCCGACGCTCGCCGGCCGGGCGGCGCGTCTGAGCCCGATCAGCAGGATGATCTGGTTGCCGGTGTCGACGCCCGAGTGGATCGCCTCCGACATCATGGCGGCCGAGCCGGTGAACAGGGCGGCGCCCAGCTTGGTCACTGCGATGGCCAGGTTCCCGGCCAGGGCGGCGAAAATGACGTTCTTTGAGGTTGAGGCAGCCATAATGTCGCAGTGGTGAGCGCGGGTGCGACCGTATCGTTCCCCGGCTTCGGTTGCGACAGCGAAAAGCCCATGCTATCAGGCGCCCGGCTTCCAGGGGGCGTTTCCAACGAGACGGCCCTTGGCGTGCTTTCCTTAAGCATTACAAGCCTTTGACCGGCGCGAGCTTCGCGGCCGGTCGTTTGAACAGATACGCACAGCGGACGGACAGGCCTTGGCTGACGATTTCAGAACGACGGAAGTCGGCGCGCGCTACGCACAGGCGCTGTTCGACCTGGCCCTGGAAACCGGCCGCCTGGAGGCCGTTCGCGCCGACCTGAAGTCGCTGAAGGCCGCCTGGATCGAGAGCGCCGACCTGCGCCGCCTCGCCACCTCGCCGGTCATCGCCGCCGAGGACCAGCAAAAGGGCCTCGCGGCTATTGCGACCAAGGCGAAGTTCGACGCCACCACGAAGAATTTCCTCGGCCTCCTGGCCCAGAACGGCCGCGCTCGCGACCTGGGCGCCGTCATCTCCGGCTTCGAGAGCCTGTATGCGGCGCACACCGGCGTCGTCGCGGCGGAAGTCGTCTCGGCCGTGCCGCTGTCGGCCGCCCAGACCACCCATATTCGCTCGGCCCTGTCGCAGGCGCTGGGCAAGGCTCCCGAGATGACCGCCCGCGTCGATCCGTCGATCCTGGGCGGACTGAAGGTCAAGGTCGGCTCGAAACTTTTCGACGCCTCGCTGAAGACCAAGCTCGACCAGATGAAGTTCGCACTGAAGCGGGCCTGACCTAGACTGCAATCCGCCGCTGGCGGGAAACGCCAACACTGCTGATCGGCTCTGCCGATAGCGCCAAGACAGCCGACGACGCCAACAGCGCCGAACGACAAGACAGAGAGACAGACATGGACATCCGCGCCGCCGAAATTTCGGCCATCCTCAAGTCCCAGATCGCCAACTTCGGCGTGGAAGCCGACGTCTCGGACGTCGGTCAGGTCCTGTCGGTCGGCGACGGCATCGCCCGCATCCACGGTCTGGACAATGTCCAGGCCGGCGAGATGATCGAATTCCCCAAGGCCGGCGTCAAAGGCATGGCCCTGAACCTCGAGCGCGACAACGTCGGCGCCGTGATCTTCGGCCAGGACAACCAGATCGCCGAGGGCGACGAAGTCCGCCGCCTGGGCGAGATCGTGGACGTTCCGGTCGGCAAGGGCCTGCTCGGCCGCGTCGTCAACCCGCTGGGCGAGCCGATCGACGGCAAGGGCCCGATCCAGTTCACCGAGCGTCGCCGCGTGGACGTGAAGGCTCCGGGCATCATCCCCCGCAAGTCGGTTCACGAGCCGATGCAGACCGGCCTGAAGGCCATCGACACCCTGATCCCCGTCGGCCGCGGCCAGCGCGAGCTGATCATCGGCGACCGTCAGGTCGGCAAGACCGCCGTGGCGATCGACACCATCCTGAACCAGAAGTCGATCAACGTCGAAGGCGCGTCGGAAGGCGAAAAACTCTACTGCATCTACGTCGCCATCGGCCAGAAGCGCTCGACCGTGGCCCAGATCGTCAAGACGCTCGAGGAGCGCGGCGCCCTGGAATACACCATCGTCGTCGCCGCCACGGCGTCCGAGCCGGCCCCGCTGCAGTTCCTGGCCCCGTTCTCGGGCACGGCCATGGGCGAGTTCTTCCGCGACAACGGCATGCACGCCCTGATCGTCTATGACGATCTGTCCAAACAGGCCGTCGCCTATCGCCAGATGTCCCTGCTGCTGCGCCGTCCGCCGGGCCGCGAAGCCTATCCGGGCGACGTCTTCTACCTGCACAGCCGCCTGCTGGAGCGTTCGGCCAAGCTGAACGAGGACAATGGTTCGGGCTCGATGACGGCCCTGCCGCTGATCGAGACCCAGGCCAACGACGTCTCGGCCTATATCCCGACCAACGTGATCTCGATCACCGACGGCCAGATCTTCCTGGAATCCGACCTGTTCTACCAGGGCATCCGCCCGGCCGTGAACGTCGGCATCTCGGTGTCGCGCGTGGGCTCCTCGGCCCAGATCAAGGCGATGAAACAGGTCGCCGGTTCGATCAAGGGCGAGCTGGCCCAGTATCGCGAGATGGCCGCCTTCGCCAAGTTCGGCTCGGACCTGGACGTCTCGACCCAGAACCTGCTGGCCCGCGGCGCGCGCCTGACGGAACTGCTGAAACAGCCCCAGTACTCGCCGCTGACGGTCGAGGAGCAGGTCGTGTCGATCTATGCCGGCACGCGCGGCTTCCTCGACAAGATCGCGGTGGCCGACATCGCCCGCTTCGAGTCCGAACTGCTGGCCCGCATGCACTCGGCCCACAAGTCGACGCTGGACGCCATCAAGACGACCAAGGCCCTGTCCAAGGAGCTGGAAGCCGAACTGAAGGCCGCCATCGAAGCCTTCGCCAAGACCTTCGCGTAAGACTGACCGGTAGGGATTAGAAGAGCACCACCCGATGGCCAGCCTCAAGGAAATGCGCAATCGGATCGGAAGCGTGAAGTCCACGCAGAAGATCACGAAAGCCCTGAACATGGTCGCCGCGGCCAAGCTGAAGCGCGCCCAGGATCAGGCCGTGGCGGCGCGTCCCTATGCCCTGAAGATGGCCGCCGTGATCGCCAACCTGGCGGCCGGCGTGTCCGGCGACGGCGCGCCCAAACTCCTGGCCGGCACCGGCTCGGACAAGAAGCACCTCGTCGTCGTGGCGACGGGCGACAAGGGTCTGGCCGGCGGTTTCAACACCAATGTGATCCGGGCCGCCAAGGAACGGATCAACACCCTGATCGCCGCCGGCAAGGACGTCCGGATCATCGCCGTGGGCCGCAAGGTCCGCGACGGCCTGACCCGCCAGTTCGGCGCCCGCATCGTGCGCACCTTCGAACTGAGCGAGCACAAGGTCATCGGCATGGCCGCCGCCGAGCCGATCGCCGCCCTGATCGCCGAGGAGTTCGAGGCCGGTAACGCCGACGTCGTGACCCTGTTCTACAGCCGCTTCCAGTCGGTCATCTCGCAGGTGCCGACGCCGAAACAGCTGATCCCGGCCGTCGTCGATGGCGACGCCCCGCCGATCGACCTGAACGGCGCCGTCTACGACTACGAGCCCTCGGAAGAGGAAATTCTCGACGTCGTCCTGCCGCGCAACATCACCACCCAGGTGCTGGCCGCCCTGTACGAGAACCAGGCCAGCTTCTTCGGGGCCCAGATGGGCGCCATGGACAACGCCACGCGCAATGCGGGCGACCTCATCAACGCCTTGACGCTAAGCTACAACCGCAAGCGCCAGGCCCAGATCACCACCGAACTGATCGAGATCATCGCCGGCGCGGAAGCGCTCTGATCCTCCGATCCTGACAGAACACACGATAAACGGACCGCACCCGATGACCGACACCGTCGCCAAGAAACCCGCCGCCCCCAAGAAGCCCGCTGCTTCCAAGGCTCCCAAGGCTGCCGCCGCCTCCGCGACCGGCAACGCCGTCGTCACCGCCGGAACGGGCGTGGGCAAGATCGCCCAGGTCATCGGCGCCGTCGTGGACGTCGAGTTCACCGGCCAGCTGCCGGCGATCCTGAACGCGCTTGAAACCCGGAACGTCGACCAGAAGACGGGCGAGCCCTTCACCCTGGTCCTGGAAGTCGCCCAGCACCTGGGTGAGAACATGGTCCGCACCATCGCCATGGACACGACCGAGGGCCTGACGCGCGGCCAGCCGGTGACCGACACGGGCACCTCGATCCTGGCCCCGGTCGGCCCGGGCACGCTCGGCCGCATCATGAATGTCGTCGGCCAGCCGATCGACGAAGCCGGTCCGATCCAGACCACGATGTACCGCCCGATCCACCGCGAGGCGCCGTCATTCGAAGAGCAGTCGACCTCGTCGGAAATCCTGGTCACCGGCATCAAGGTCATCGACCTGATCTGCCCCTACACCAAGGGCGGCAAGACCGGCCTGTTCGGCGGCGCCGGCGTCGGCAAGACCGTTACGATGCAGGAACTGATCAACAACATCGCCAAGGCCTACGGCGGTTATTCGGTTCTGGCCGGCGTGGGTGAGCGCACCCGCGAAGGCAACGACCTGTATCACGAGATGATCGAGTCCAACGTGAACGTCGCCGGCGGCGGCGAAGGCTCGAAATGCGCCTTGGTCTACGGCCAGATGAACGAGCCTCCCGGAGCCCGCGCCCGCGTGGCCCTGACCGGCCTGGCCCAGGCCGAGTATTTCCGCGACGAGGAGGGCAAGGACGTCCTGCTCTTCATCGACAACATCTTCCGCTTCACCCAGGCCGGTTCGGAAATGTCCGCCCTGCTGGGTCGTATCCCCTCGGCCGTGGGCTATCAGCCGACCCTCGCCACCGAGATGGGCAACCTGCAGGAACGCATTACCTCGACCAAGAAGGGCTCGATCACCTCGATCCAGGCCATCTACGTCCCCGCCGACGACCTGACCGATCCCGCGCCCGCCGCCTCGTTCGCCCACCTGGACGCGACGACCGTGCTGAACCGCGACATCGCCGCCCAGGCCATCTTCCCGGCCGTGGACCCGCTGGACTCGACCTCGCGCATCATGGACCCGCTGGTCATCGGCGAGGAACACTACCGCGTCGCCCGTTCGGTCCAGGAAGTCCTGCAGCAGTACAAGTCGCTCAAGGACATCATCGCCATCCTGGGCATGGACGAGCTGTCGGAAGAGGACAAGCTGGTCGTCTCGCGCGCCCGCAAGATCAGCCGCTTCCTGTCGCAGCCCTTCTTCGTGGCCGAGCAGTTCACCAACGCGCCGGGCAAGTTCGTGTCGCTGGAAGACACGATCCGCTCGTTCAAGGGCATCGTCGCCGGTGAATACGACCACCTGCCGGAAGCCGCCTTCTACATGGTCGGCGCGATCGAGGAGGCCGTCGAAAAGGCCGCCAAGCTCGCCGCGGACGCTGCATAAGCATGGCCGGGAAGCTTTCTTTCTCGCTGGTGTCGCCTGAGCGCGAGGTCTTCGCTGGCCTCGTCGATCAGGTCGATGCGCCGGGCGTCGAGGGCGACTTCGGCGTCCTGGCCGACCACGCGCCCTTCATGACCGCCCTGCGCGAAGGCGTGGTCACGGTGTTCGACGGCGGCACGCGTCGCAAGTTCGAGGTCCACGGCGGCTTCGCCGACGTGACCCCGGCCGGCCTGACCATCCTGGCCGAACAGGCCTCGGAAGTGACGGCGGCCTGAAGCCTTGTCATCCCCGAAGCCGCGCAGCGGCTATCGGGGACGGCTATGCTCCATGATTATCCCTCCCGGAAGGCGCAGCGCGCCTGTCAGGGAGAAGGGGTGAAGCGACCCGTCTCCCGGTTCAGCTCTTCGAGCTGTCCGGGAGTTTTCGTTTGAAGCCCGTCCCGTCCCGGCTCTACGCTTCGCTCCGGCCGGGATGACAAGGTGCGCCGTCCGCCGCCTCGGGCTAAGGACGGGGCATGACCCTCCCTGATTTTGTCGGCGTCGTCGGCGTGCTGTGCATCCTGACCGCTTACGCCGGTGCCACGGCGAAGAAGCTGGACCCGACGCAGGCACCCGCCCTGTTACTGAACCTGACCGGCGCGCTGCTGATCCTGGTGTCGCTGTATTTCGACTTCAACCTGTCGGCGGTGCTGATGGAGGGCGCGTGGGCGCTGGTGGCGCTGATCGGCCTGGCGCGGCGGGGTCTTTCGCGCAAAATCTAGAGTTCCGCTCATCCCGGCGAAAGCCGGGACCCAGTGCTTTCGTGAGACAGGTTACTTGGGATCGACGGCGCGACAAACCCGGTGATACCTTTCCCCCAAAGAACTGGGTCCCGGCTTTCGCCGGGATGAGCGGGGATAAAATGCTCGAACTGCGCCCCAACTGCGAATGCTGTGACCGCGACCTGCCGTTCGACAGCGCCGAGGCCCGTATCTGCACCTTCGAATGCACCTTTTGCGCCGACTGTGTGGCCGGGCCGCTGAAGGGCGTCTGCCCCAACTGCGGCGGCAATTTCGTCCCGCGTCCGATCCGGCCTGCGGGAAAGCTGGCGCGCTTTCCCGCGAGCGCCAGACGGGTCAGGCGCGCGACCTGTCCCTGACGGTTCCCCACGGAGGCATTGGTTGTCGTCCCGCCCTCTGGCTCCGCCTCGCTTCAATGGCTAGGCTTCCCGCATCTTCAAGGGATACGCCATGACGCGCCCTCGCCTGATCGCCTTTGCTCTCGCCCTGGCCTGCATGGCCGCTCCGCCCGCCGTCGCGCAGACGAACGACTCGCAGCCTGCCGACGCCCTGCTGCATGCGGTGCGCAATGTCTGCGGGCCCAATGTCGCCGGACGCCTGCCCTTCGACATCATGAACGCCGACCTGAACGGACCCCGGGTCGTCCTGACCGATGCTTCGGGCGATCCCGCCACGCTCGCCGCCTTCCACGACATGGAGGCGGACCGGATGGCCTTCGGCTTCGTCGTGTCGGACACCGGGCGGATCAATATCGGTGTCGATGAGACCCTGGCCTGGTGCCGTGTGGCGGCGCTGGATGTCACCCCCTCGGACGTCGAGGCCATGAAGGCCGGGCTCCAGACCCTCGACGACTGGGCCGAGACGGGTCAGGTCTCGCCGGGCGTAACCCAGTTTCTCGCGACCCTTGATGGAGACATCGTCTTCGTCCGCGTCGCCGATCCGGCTGTCACCTCTGGCTTCGGCCCTTCGGCCGGTCTGATCGTTACGGTCATGAATCCGGCAGCCCAGGAGGATTGAGGCGTACAGGCTTTTCGTCGAACAATGATTTTCGCCTCGCGGACCGGGTGGAAGCGGGCCTAGTCTGCGGCTATCAGGACAGGAGAATGAAATGACGAACCTTCGCCGTCTCGCCCTCGTGGCGGGCCTCAGCCTTTTCGGAGCTTCACACGCTCAAGCCCAGACGGCGACCGCGACGCCCGCCGAGGCGTTCCTCTATGCGGTTCAACATGTGTGCGCGAAGAACGCCATGGGCGAACTGCCGCTGAACCCGCCTTCGGCAGCGCTGACGGCCGCCCATGTCGATCTGGTCGACGGCGGCAGCGATCCGGACACGCGGGGGGCCTTCCACGACATGCCGGTGACCATCGACTACGGCGCGGTGGCCTCGGCCAGCGGTCAGATCCTGATCGGCGCCGACGAGGCGGGCAGCTGTCGCGTCGCCGCGATCAATGTCGCGACCGCCGACGTCACAGCCATCACCGCCGCCTTGCGCGACGCCGGGGGTGACTGGAACGAGATCGCGGCCGACGCTGCGGCCGGTTCGGCGACCTTCAGCGGCACGATCGGCTCGGAATCGGCGATGATCGAGATCGTCACCCCGCCGGCTGGCTCCCACTGGGGCAAGGCGGGCATCATGGCCACGGTGATGAACCCGGCGGCGGGATCTTGAGCGCGCGATCGCTCGAGGCGCGCGGCCTCGCTACCTGAGCGCAGACGCCGCGAACTTCGAGAAGGCTGCGACCACCTGTTCGTAGGCCTGCCGTTTGAACGGCACGATCAGGTCGCAGGCTTCCGACAGGTCGCCCCAGCGCCAGGCGTCGAACTCGATCTCGTCGTGCTGGTCGAGGCGGATTTCGGCCTCGTCGCCGGTGAAGCGGAAGGCGAACCAGACCTGTTTCTGGCCGTCCCACGGTTTGCGACCGTCGCGCCTGTGTTGCGCCTTCAGGGCCTCGGGGAAGTCGTAGACGATCCAGCTCTCGGTACGGCCGAGCAGCTCGACCGAGGTGACCCCGGTCTCCTCCTCCAGCTCGCGCCGGGCGGCGGCCTCGATGTCCTCGCCCCTGTCGACGCCGCCCTGCGGGAACTGCCAGGCGTGCGAGCCCCCCTGTCCGGCGCGACGGCCGAACCAGACCTTGCCGTCGGGGTTGAACAGGACGACGCCGACGTTGGGGCGGTGGGCTGGGAAGTCCATCTAGTGGCGAGTGACGAGTGGCGAGCGGCGGGTGTCCGTTGCGGAGATGTCAGGGCTCGGCGTCGAGACAGCGCGATTTACAAGGCGGAGCATCTCGCCCCTCGCCACCCGCCACTCGTCACTCATCTGCCCGGTCGCTGCGTCATCGACGAGGCCGGCGCCAGTTGCAGGCCGCGGGCGTCCAGACCGGCGGTCCAGCGGGCGGCGGCCTCGACCGTGACCGGATAGGCAAAGCCGGTCCCCAGGGCCGCGCCGCGCGACTTGGCGGCGGCCTCGAGCGCGTTCAGGCGGCCGATGATGGCGGCCGGGGTCTGGGTCTCGTCGATGATCGCGTCGGCGCTGGCGCGAGCCCAGGCGCCGGGCCTGCGGCGGGCCGAGCCGTCGTCAAGGAAGGCGACGCCGCGCTGGCGCAGGGTCCCGAGGAAGGCCGCCATGCCCGTGTCCGAGGTTATGAACCGGTCGCCCAGATAGTTGGTGACGCCGAAATAGCCGGTCGCCCGACCCAGCAGCCAGGCCATCCTGGCCTCGACATCGTTGGGCGTGGCGTTGGCCAGCAGGGTGTAGGGGCCGGGATCGTTGTTGGGGTAGCCGGTCGGCTCCATCGGGATCTCGATCATGACCTCATGGCCCTGGGCGCGCGCCAGGTCGATCCAGCCCTGCAGCCCCTGGGCGTAGGGGACGAAGCTGAGGGTCACCTCGGGGGGCAGGCGTTCGATGGCGGCGCGGGTCGTGACGGCGTTGAGGCCGAGGCCGCCGACGATCAGGGCGACGCGCGGCTTGCCGTTGGGCTGGAAGGGTCGGGCATAGGCTTGGGCCGGGACGCGTCCGTCGGCGGCGATGACAGGGAGCGCGCCTTGCGGGCCCGGCTGGCTGAGGCCGGCGATGGGGGCCGCCGGCAGGGGCGAGGGCGCGATCCGGGGCGCGGCGATGGCCGATCCGCCGGCGACGGTCGCACCGTCCGGCAGGGTTATCAGGGCGTCGCCGCCGGCCGCGCCGGTCGGATCCGCCAACGCGGGGTCCGCGCCCAGACCCTGCCAGGCGGCGAACCCGCCCATGGAGAAGGCTTCAAGGCCGGTCGGCGCCGGCGCCACGACCGGGGCCTCGCGCTTCAGGGCCACGCGGGCGGTCGGGGTTCCGGCGCGGGGGTCGCCGAGAACCGTCAGGAACAGGGCCACCGTGCCCATCAGAAGAAGACCGGCCGCGCCGACGGCGACCGGCGGCTTCCTGAACACGGCGAGGGCGGACTTGAGGTCAAGCTTCGGCAGCCGCCCCGTTGGCGGAGCGCCGGCCGTGGCGGCGAGGGCGGACTGACGCTTGGCGAACATGGACGAAGTACGCTCTGCAATCTGGCGGCCGGACGGATTCCGGACGGCGATCATCGCGCACGACTATGAACAGGCGGCGGTTAAGAAAGCCTAACGGGCTGTTAGCCATGTTTCAGTGTCTCCTCCCTGCGCCGCAGGCGTGGGGAGGTGGCTCGGAGCGAAGCGGAGAGACGGAGGGGTTCTGCGTGCGGCAAGAACGCCTCCGTCAGCTCGCGAAGAGGCTCGCCGCCACCTCCCCATTCGCCAAGCGGCGAACAGGGAGGAGACTTGAGGGCGCTACTCTTCTTCGGTCGTGTCGATCGCGGCGACCTGCACGGTCCCGTCGCTGGTCACGATGCCGTCCGGGGCGGCGGCCAGCCGAGTCAGGTCGCCGCCGGCGCGGAGCACGTCCAGCGCGCGCTGCAGCTGGTAGTCGGCGTCCTTGTCATAGTCCGCACCCGGCGCCTCGCGCGGGGTGTGGGCGCCCTTGCGCTCGGCGCCGATGGAGGCGTCCAGCGCGGTCGCATAGGCGGCCTCGGAGTAGATGAAGCTTGAGCGGGATACGATCCGGGCCTCGGCCTCGGTGCGGGCCACCTCAAGGTCGGGCTCGATGCCGATCTTCTGGATCGAGGCGCCGGACGGGGTGTAGTAGCGCGCCGTCGTGATCGACAGGGCCCCGTCGCGACCGCCGCCCAGCGGGATGACGGTCTGGACCGACCCCTTGCCGAAGCTGGTCAGGCCGACCAGCGTGGCCCGTTCCTGATCCTTCAGGGCGCCGGCGACGATCTCTGACGCCGAGGCCGAGCCATAGTTGATCAGCACTACCAGCGGCAGGCCGCCGGTCAGGTCGCCCGGGCGGGCGGCGTAGCGTTCGATCTGCTCGGGTTTGCGGCCCCGCTGGCTGACGATCTCGCCGCGTTCGAGGAAGGCGTCGGAGACGTCGATGGCCGCCGTCAGCAGGCCGCCGCCGTTGTTGCGCAGGTCGAGCACGAAGCCCTTCACCGCCGGGTTGTCGCGCCGGATCTTCCCGATCGCCTCGGTCAGCTCGCGGCCGGTGTTCTCGTTGAAGGTCGAGATGCGCAGATAGCCGAAGTCGCCCTCCATGCGGCTGGTGACCGATTCGACCTTGATGACCTCACGCACCAGGGTCACCTCGAGCGGCTCCTCGCCGTCACGCAGGAAGGTGACAGAGACCGAGGTGCCCAGGGCGCCGCGTAGTTTCTCCGAGACCTGGGTCACGGTCAGGCCCGAGGCGTTCTGGCCCTCGATGGCCGAGATGATGTCGCCGGCCTGGACACCGGCGCGGGCGGCGGGGCTGCCGTCCATCGGCGAGATGACCTTGACCAGGCCGCCCTCGGCCGTGATCGTCAGGCCGACGCCCGAATATTCGCCGGAGGTCCGCTCCTGCAGGTCCTCGAACCCCTGCGGGGGCAGATAGTTGGAGTGCGGATCGAGCGCGGTCATCATGCCCGCCAGGGCCGCCTCGATCAGCTTCTTGTTGTCGACCGGAACGACGTAGGCCTGTTCCACCACCGCCAGCACGTCGCCGAACAGCTGCAGCATGCGGAAGGTCTCGTTCCGTGGCGTCTGGCTGGCGACGGTCACGCCGCTGAGGCCAAGGGCCGCGACGGCGGCGCCGACGATGAGCAGTTTACGCATTCGGTCTCTTTCGGAGCCGCCGGAGCAGCAGAGGGCTTGGTGAGTAGGGCTTAGGGCCTAGGACCACACGACCAAATCGTGGCGGTCCCGCGTTCAGTGGATAAAATCAGCGTCATGTCGGCTTGGGAAGCGGTTTCGCCAAGTCGGGCGTGGTGACGAGGGCCTGGGCCTTGGCTTCCCACCATTCCGTGCATCCCCGCGAAGGCGGGGACCCAGCCCTTTGGGGCCTGGTGCCGTCGGGTGCGCGCCAGCTCTGATCCCACGCATGGTGCGCTCGGCTAAAACCTGGGTCCCCGCCTTCGCGGGGATGCACGGATATATCTTGCCCCTGAGCCCTGAGCCCTCCTTACAGATACGGCGCGGGATCCACGGCCCGATCCTCCCGGCGCAGCTCGAAATAGACCTCGCCGCCGCGCGCGGTCGAGCCCAGGGCCTGGCCGTCGGCGACCCGCTCGCCGGTTTCGACGCTGATCGTGTCCAGACCAGCGACCACGGCGCGCCAGCCGCCGCCGAGATCCAGGATGACCACCTCGCCCCAGCCGCTGAGCGGGCCGGCATGATCGACGCGGCCTGCGGCGGGGGAGGCGACCGCACCGGCGGGAGCGGCCCAGCGCAGGCCCTGTCCCGACTTGGCCAGAGGCGCGCCGCTGACCGGCGCGGTGAGGCGGGCGCGCCCGCCGGGCAGGCGGGTGGAGGGCGTGGGCGCGTCGGTCACGGTCGCGGGGCGGCCGCCGAGGTTGCGGATCCGGGTCTCCAGGGCGGCCGCGGCGCGCTCGGCCAGGGCGGCGTCGGCGCGCAGCACGGCCAGCAGGGCGGTGCGGCGGCCGGACAGGTCCTCGATCTCGGCGCGGCGGTCGCCCTGGGCGCTTTCGGTGGTCAGGAGGCGTTCGCTGGACAGGACGGCGAGGCGGCGGATGCGGACGACCTCGGCCTGACGCGTGGCGAAGGCGGCGGCGCGGCGCTGCATCTCCGGGGCCATGGCCCTCATCAGGATGGCGGCGCGGACGGTATCGACGGCGCGGTCGGCGGGGATCAGCAACGGCGGCGGCGGCTTGCGGCTCATCATCTGCAGGGCGGACAGGAGCCGGCCCTGACCGTCGCGGGCCTGGGCCAATTCGGCGACGATGGCGGCCTCGCGCCGGCCCAGGTCGCGCAGCCGCTGGCGCTGGGCGGACAACTGCATGTCATCGGCGGTCTGGTCGCTGCGCAGGGTCGCCAGTTCGCGGTCGAGGGCGTTGATCCCGGTCTGGGCGTCGCGGGCGTCGGCGCGCAGGCGCCGCGCGCGCACCTGTTCGTCGCGATACTGGGCCTGAAGCTGTTCGAGGTCGTCCTGGACCGAGGCTGCGGCGGGCAGGCCGGACAGGGCGATCAGGATAGAAAGGACGGCGGCGCGGTTCATCAGTCCCGATGATAGGGTGATCCGGCCAGGATCGTCACCGCGCGATAGAGCTGTTCGGCCAGCATGGCCCGGGCCAGGGCGTGGGGCCAGGTCTGGGGTCCGAAGGCCAGGGTCGATCCGGCGGCGGCGAGTACGCCGGCGTCCAGCCCGTCCGCCCCCCCGATGACGAAGACCAGCCGCCGCTCGCCCCGGTCGCGCAGGGTCGCGATATGGTCGGCGAAGGCGCGGCTGGAATACGTCTTGCCGCGCTCGTCGCAGGCGATCATGTGCGCGCCGTCGGCCGCCGCCAGCAGCAGTTCGGCTTCCGGCGCCTTGCCGGTCTTGCGCGGTTCGAGGTCGATCAGATCAAGCGGGCCGAGGCCCAGCACGCGGCCAGCCGCCGTCGCCCGGGCCGCATAGTCCGAGGCGAGCGTCGCCTCGGGCCCGCGACCCGGCTTGCCGATGGCGGCGATGGCGAGTTTCATCCCGGAGGATGCTTACGCGTTCGCCGTTCTATGGGCGCTGTCGACGGCCCAGATCTTTTCGATGTTGTAGAACATCCGCACTTCGGGCCGGAACAGGTGGACGATGACGTCGCCGGCATCGATCAGAACCCAGTCGCAGTGCGGCAGGCCCTCGACCTTGCCGCGGCCCAGCCCCTGTTCCTTCAGTGTGCGCAGAAGGTGGTCGGCGAGCGCGCCGACGTGGCGGTGCGACCGGCCCGAGGCCACGATCATGCTGTCGGCCATGGGCGACTTGCCCCTCAGGTCGATCAGGACGATGTCCTGGGCCTTGTCGTCGTCCAGCTTGGCCAGCAGGGCGATCTCAAGCGGGGTCGCGCCGGTCGGTACGACGCCCTGACGGTCGAAGTTCGAGGCGTCGTCGCCGCCGTCGTCCGCGCTGAACAGCGGGAAATCTTCGGCGGAATCGTCGGAGAGGTCTTCGTCGTGACCGTCTTCGGCCCGGTCTTCTGAGTGGATGGGCGCGATCGGCTCCATCTCATGGGCCGTGTTCGAAACGGCTTCTTCTTGCGCGTCGTGCGCGGGCGAGGGGGTCAGCGGAAGGCTCCGGGCGGGTTCACTAAAGAGGCTCTCTAGCATGAAAGCCCGAAAACGTCACCCGGACGGCTCAAGGTCATTTCTGGGCACGCAAGGCCGTGGACGAACTGGGGTTCAACGGCGCCGTCAGATAGGTCCAGGCCGGGGCCGCCATCGTGGGCAACAGGCGCGCCTCGTTGGATGAAACCCGGTGGCCGGCGAAGCGGCGGGCGGCGGGGGCGGCGCGGCTTTCCAGCAGGCTGCCCGGCCGGGCGATCACGGCCACCGGCATCATCCGCATGATGTCGGTCCAGCCCCGCCAGCAATGGAAATTCGCCAGATTGTCGGAGCCCATCAGCCAGACGAAATGCACGCCGGGGTGACGCAGTTTGAGCGCGCGCAGGGTGTCGATGGTCCAGGTCGTGCCGACGCGGGTCTCGAAGTCGGAGACCACCATGTGCGGGCCGCGCGCAAAGGTCTCGGCCGAGGCCATGCGATCGGCCAGGGGCGCGGTCTGGCGCCTGTCCTTCAGCGGGTTCTGGGGCGAGACTAGCCAGATCACGCGGTCGAGATCCATCCGCTGGACCGCCGTCTCCGCCACATGGGCATGCCCGTCGTGGGCCGGATTGAACGAGCCGCCGAACAGCCCGACCTTCATCCCGGCGGCCAGGCCCAGGCCGTCTCTCAGCGCCCCTGATCGGGGGCCGCTCGCCTGGGGCGCGGGACCGGCGTGAAAGAAGGACAAGGCGGGCGGGCTCGCGTCGGACTTATGCTCACGGATGAGCAAACGAAAGCGCAGCTAACACGACGTCGGCGCGCTTGTCCCGTTCGGCCGCCGGTCTTCTTGGACGTCTCGCCGATGACGCCCGCATCGGGGCCGTCGGGGCCGTCGGGGCCGGCGAGACAGACCCGGACCGTCGCCATGCGGCTCAGCCGCCCCCACCCGACTTCGCTGCTCTGAGCCACCCTCCGCCAGGTGGGAGGGAGGGGCTCTCTGCTAGGGCTTCCAGCCGTCGGCGAAGACCTCGATCTCGTCGCCCTCTTCGTCGATCTCGCCGCGCGTCTTGCGGACTTCGGCCCAGGCGGCGCGGAGGAGTTCGGGCACGCCTTCGCCGGAGACGCCGGAGACCAGCATCGGGCGGCGGCCCGCGACGGCCTCCAGCTCGGCGGCCTTTTCCTCGCGCGCCTCGGGGGTCAGGGCGTCGATCTTGTTGAGGGCCAGGATCTCCTGCTTGTCGCCCAGACCTTCGCCGTAGGCGTCGAGTTCGCCCCGGATGATGCGATAGGCCTCGGCCACATCGTCCTGGGTGCCGTCGATCAGGTGGATCAGCGAGGCGGAGCGCTCGACGTGGCCGAGGAAGCGGGTGCCGAGGCCGGCGCCTTCCGAGGCCCCTTCGATCAGGCCGGGGATGTCGGCGATGACGAACCGTTCGCCCGGCGACAGGTCAACCATGCCGAGGTTGGGCGCCAGGGTCGTGAACGGATAGTCGGCGATCTTGGGCCGCGCCGCCGAGGCGGCGGCGAGGAAGGTCGACTTGCCGGCGTTGGGCAGGCCGGCCAGACCGATGTCGGCGATCAGCTTCAGCCGCAGCCAGATCCACATCTCCTGGCCTTCCTGGCCGGGATTGGCGTGGCGCGGGGCCTGGTTCTGCGGGCCCTTGAAGCGGACATTGCCCCAGCCGCCGTTGCCGCCGGAGAGCAGCAGCTCCTTCTGGCCGACCTCGACCATGTCGAGCACGACGGTTTCCTTGTCCTCGCCCAGCACCTGGGTGCCGACGGGGACCTTGAGGACGACGTCTTCGCCCCGGGCACCGTGCATCTGGCGACCCATGCCGTGGGTGCCGGTCGGGGCCTTGAAATGCTGCTGGTAGCGGTAGTCGATCAGGGTGTTGAGCCCCTCGACCGCCTCGACCCAGACGTTGCCGCCATTGCCGCCGTCGCCGCCGTCGGGTCCGCCGTTGGGGATGAATTTCTCGCGCCGGAACGAGACGGAGCCCGCGCCGCCGTTGCCGGAACGAATGTAGATCTTGGCCTGGTCGAGAAACTTCATCGGGGATTTCTAAGTAGGGGCGCGGACGCGTGCGACGCGATCACGCGCGTCTTGAGGGCGGCCCATAGCCCAAGAGAGCGGCGATTTACAGGCGGGCCGCTTAAGCGGATCGAAAGCGGTCATCGTCCAGGATGATCGAGAACACAGAAGGAGAGATCAGAATGATCTCGCTGACGACCTCGGCGACCCAGCCGCTGCCGTTCTGGCGCACTCCCTTGCCGGGGCAGGCGAAAACGCCTCGGGACGCGTCGCCGGGCTTCGGCCTGCCGTCCCTCTCCGACATGCGCGACGCGCAGAAGTCGATGAAGAAGGAGATGGCGGCCAAAAAGGTCCAGGCCGTGCGTGAACGCCGCGACGCCCTGATGCTGATGGTCAAGATCGACCCCAGGGCGGGGCTGAAGATGACCGCCGAACTGGCGAAGGAGCTGAAATCGGCGGTGAAGGACTATGTCGAGGCCGGCGGCAGGAACGTGACCGACGGCGAGATGGCCATGATGCGCCGGGACGCGAAGGACGCCCGCGAGGCCGCCGACGCGGCGCTGAAGGGGCTGCCCCCGGAACCGAAGGATGCCGGGGTCGAGGCTCCGACGGTCGATGCGGAGATGAAGCGGGCGCAGGCCGCCTATGCCGCCGCCTTCGACATCGCCGACGGGCGCGACGAGAAGGCGGACCGGGCCGAAGCCGTGTTCGGCGCGGCCATGGTCGACCAGGGCTTCTTCCAGCAGGTGAAGATGGCGCTCGGTGAGCTCAAGGAGGCGCGAGAGAAGATCAAGGCCGACCGGGCCAACCCGAAATCGCCGGACAAGGACGACTGGAAGGCGGCCGACAAGGACATGGCTGAGCTGGAGAAGGCTCTGGATTTCGCTCCGACGGGGATGCCCGAGCTGGTTTCGGGCGGGGCGTCGGTCAAGGCCTGACTCTCTGCCCGTGCGGGGGCCCTTGCGCTACGAGAGCGCGTGACCTGCCCTGGGTCTCCAGGCGTGTCTGTGCCTCCGCGAGGGGACAGCCCCGACGCGCCAGACCGACTTCGCCAAAACCCAACGGCCCCGTCCGCTTCGCCGACAGCGCAAATCCTCCGTCAAGGACAGGGACTCCCAGACAGCGAATAACGCAGTGGCCGCATAGGGAGGGGGCCGCGGGTCAGATGTGGATGGCGTGGCCCAGCGCCCTCAGGCTCGCCTCGTGGAAGGCCTCGCCGAGAGTCGGGTGAACGTGGATGATCCCCGCGACATCCTCCAGCACGGCGCCCATCTCCAGCATCTGGGCGAAGCTGTTGGACAGTTCGGCGACGTGCTGGCCGACGGCCTGGACGCCGAGCAGGCGGTGGTCGGTCTTCGATGCGAGCACCCGCACGAAGCCGCCGTCCTCGGCCGCCTCGATGGCGAGCGCCCGGCCGATGGCGGCCAGCGGGAAGACAGCGGTGATCACGTCGTCGCGTCCTGCGACGTCGAGCGGCCCGAGGCCCGCCGAGACGATCTCCGGCTCGGTGAAACAGACGGCGGCGATGGTGACCGGGTCGAAGCGCCTGTCATGGCCGGCGATGATCTCGGCCACGACCTCGCCCTGGGCCGAGCCCTTGTGGGCCAGCATGGGTTCGCCGGTCAGGTCGCCGACGGCCCAGACGTTCCTCATCGAGGTGGCGCAACGGTCGTCGGTCTTCACGAACGGCCCGGCCATGGCGACACCCATATTTTCCAGACCCCAGCCGGCGGTGCGCGGACGACGCCCTACGGTGACCAGCACCTTGTCGGCGTCGAGCGACAGAGGCTCGCCCTCCTTCGTGGTGATCGACAGTTTCCCGTCCCCGAACCCGCCGGCGCGGGCGCCGAGGTGCATCTCGACCCCGTGGTCGGTCAGCCACTTCATGACCGGATCCGTCAGGGCCTTGTCGTAGAGCGGCAGGATGCGCTCGGCCATTTCGACGATGGCGACCTGGGCCCCCAGTTTGCGATAGGCGATGCCCAGCTCCAGCCCGATATAGCCGCCGCCGACCACGACCAGTTTCCCCGGCACGGCGTCCAGCGACAGGGCCTCGGTCGAGGAGATGACGTCGCCGCCGAACGGCAGGAAGGGCAGTTCGACCGGCTCGGACCCTGTCGCCAGGATGACGTGCTCGGCCGTGATCGTGATCGGACCTTCGGCGGTCTCGACGCGGCAGGTCTTGGCGTCCTCGAAGGTCGCCCAGCCCTTGATGACTTTCACCTTCGCCTTCTTCAGCAGGGCCGCGACACCGTTGTTCAGCTTACGGACGATGCCGTCCTTCCATTCGACCGTCTTGGACAGGTCGATCGCCGGCTCCGACGCCGTGATGCCGAGGGTCCCCTGTCCGGCGGCCTTCGACACAGTCTCGAACTTCGAGGCCGCGTGGATGATCGCCTTGGAGGGAATACAGCCGACGTTCAGGCAGGTGCCCCCCAGCCCGTCGCCGCCGTCGACCAGGACGGTGTCCAGCCCCAGCTGGCCGCAGCGGATGCCCGCGACATAGCCGCCGGTGCCCGCGCCGATGATCAGGACTTTGGTCTTCAGGGTCTGGGTCATGCGTCGTCGATACTCGGAAAAGTCAGGGCTGAATCTTTTCGACCAGCTCGAGGATGGTGCGGAACAGGGGATCGCCCTGCTGGATGGCGTCGACCGTGGCGGTCGCGCCGTCGCGCAGGGTGGTGGCATCGTCCGGGATCAGGGCGACGGCCAGTGCGCCGACCTCCGGGGTCCAGCCGATGGTGCAGAAGGGCGTCCGGTTCCAGGCGACGCGGAACGGGCCGGTAATGACGTCCTCGCCCTTGATGATCCAGGCGGGCTCCAGCGTCGCGAACCCGAAGGCCTCGCAGCCGCGCTCGCCGGGATCGCCCTGGAAGGACGGGCCCGCGGCCCGTGCGCGGGCGGCGCCCAGACAGTCCGCCGGATCGGTTCGTTCGACCGACACGACCCGACCGACGAAGGCGGCGCGCGCCATCGCGGTGTCGTAGGACGTGTTGGGTGGGGGCGGCAGGCAGGCCCAGGCGGGGGCGGCCCCCAGCAGGGCGAAGGCGGTCGCAGCGGCGGTCAGCAGGCGGGTCATGGCGCTCTCTCCTCGCGGATCAGAGGTCCATGAACGCCAGATGGCGACGGTTCGCAAACGACGGTCCCTGACGATCCGGCCACGGCCGTCCTCAGCCCATCCAGAGGGTCGCGGGATGCTCCAGCAGGCCCTTGATCCGCTGCACGAAGACCGCCGCGTCGTGGCCGTCGACGATGCGGTGATCGAAGCTGGACGACAGGTTCATCATCTTGCGCACGACCATCTGGCCGTTCCGCACCACGACCCGGTCCTCGATCTTGTTGGGGCCGACGATGGCGACCTCGGGGTGGTTGATGATCGGGGTGTGGACCAGGCCGCCGAGAGTTCCCAGCGAGGTGATGGTGATGGTCGAGCCGCTGAGCTCCTCACGCCTGGCCGAACCGTCCTTGGCCGCGCCGGAGACGCGGGCAATCTCGGCGGCGGTGGCGTAGGGGTCGAGCGATTCCGCGTGGCGGACGACCGGCACCATCAGGCCGTTCTGGGTCTGGGCGGCGATGCCCAGATGAACGGCGGCGTGGGTGGTCAGGACGCCGGCCTCGTCATCGTAATGGGAGTTGATCGTCGGCTGGTCGCGCAGGGCCACGACGATGGCGCGGGCGATGAAGGGCAGGACGTTGAGCTTGGCCTTGCCCGTCTGTTTCGCCTGGGCGTTCAGATGGGCCCGCAGCTCCTCCAGCGCCGTGACGTCGATCTCCTCCACATAGGTGATGTGGGGAATGCGCCGGACGCTCTCGGCCATCTTCTCCGCGATCTTGCGGCGCAGGCCGATGATGCGGACCTCGGTCGTGCCCTCGGCCTTCGCATAGGTCGAGGCGGACGCCGATGATCCGCGCTCGGACGGACCGCGTGCGCCGCCCGCGACGAAGGCGTCGAGGTCGCCGTGTTCGATGCGTCCGCCCGGGCCGGAGCCGGGCACGAACTGCAGTTCCAGACCCAGTTCACGGGCGCGCTTGCGCACAGCGGGCGAGGCCAGGGGGCGGACACCGGCGATCTGGGCCTGACGGGGGACGGGTGTGGACTTGCCCCCCTCCCCCGCTTGGCGGGTACTCCCCCCGACGGGGGGAGATTTGGCAGGGACAGCGGGGCGCGATCCTCCCCCGTCGGGGGAGGGGGACCGCGAGGCGGTGGAGGGGGCCGGGGCGGATGCCGCCGTGACCGGAGCAGCCGCGACATTGCCGGCGCCCTCGACGTTGAAGCTGACCAGGGCGCCGCCGACCGGAGAGGCCTTGCCGACTTCGCCGTGCAGGGCGGCGACAACGCCCGCGACCGGGGACGTCAGCTCGACGGTGGCCTTGTCGGTCATGATCTCGGCGAGGATCTGGTCCTCGGCGACGGTGTCGCCGACCGCGACATGCCAGGCGACCAGCTCGGCCTCGGCGGTGCCTTCGCCGACGTCGGGGAGCTTGAAGACATAGTTGCCCGAAGCCGAAGCAACGGGCGATTCGACGACGGCCTCGGCCTCGGCCTCGGCCTCTGGCGCTTCGAGCGCGGGAGCGGCTTCCGGCTCCGGTTCAGCGACCGGAGCGGGCGCGATCTCGGCCGACGCATTGCCCGCGCCCTCGACCTCGAACTCGACCAGCGGGCCGCCGACCGGCGACATGGCGCCGGGTTCGCCGTGCAGGGCGGTGACGACGCCGGAGACCGGGCTGGTCAGTTCGACGGTGGCCTTGTCGGTCATGATGTCGGCGAGCAGCTGGTCCTCGGCGACGACATCGCCGATCGCGACGTGCCAGCCGACCAGTTCGGCCTCGGCGGTGCCTTCGCCCACGTCGGGCAGTTTGAAGACGTAGCGGCCCATCAGCGCGCGCTCCCCAGATTCTGGCCGGTCATGACGGCTTTCAGTGCGGTGGCGACCCGTTCCGGCCCGGGGAAATATTCCCACTCGAAGGCGTGTGGGTAGGGAGTGTCCCAGCCGCAGACGCGGGTGACGGGGGCTTCCAGGTGATAGAAGCAGCGTTCCTGGACCAGGGCGGACAGCTCGCCTCCGTACCCGGAGGTTTTCGGCGCCTCGTGCACGATGACGCAGCGGCCGGTCTTCTTCACCGAGGCCTCGATGGTCTCGATATCGAGCGGCACGAGCGAGCGCAGGTCGATGACCTCGGCGTCCACGCCCGCGTGTTCCGCGCCGGCCAGCGACACCCAGACCATGGTGCCGTAGCACAGGATGGTGACGTCATTGCCCTCGCGCATGATCCGCGCCTTGCCGATGGGTTCGACATATTTGCCGGTCGGGACCTGGGCCAGATCCTGGGTCTTCCACGGGCTGACCGGCTTCTGGTGCCAGCCGTCGAAGGGGCCGTTGTAGAGCCTTTTGGGCTCGAAGAAGATGACCGGGTCGTCGTCCTCGATCGCCGCGGTCAGCAGGCCCTTGGCGTCATAGGGGTTGGACGGGATGACGACCTTGAGGCCGGCGATATGGGTGAACAGGGCTTCCGGCGACTGGCTGTGGGTCTGGCCGCCGAAGATGCCGCCGCCGTAAGGCGAGCGCACCACGATCGGCGAGGTGAACTGGCCGCCCGAACGATAGCGCATCTTGGCCGCTTCGCTGACGATCTGGTCGTAGGCCGGGTAGATGTAGTCGGCGAACTGGATCTCCACGACCGGACGCAGGCCATAGGCCCCCATGCCGATGGCGGCGGCGACAAGGCCGCACTCCGAGATCGGAGTGTCGAAGCTGCGGGTCAGGCCGTGCTTCTGCTGCAACTGGTCGGTAACCCGGAAGACGCCGCCGAAATAGCCGGCGTCCTCGCCGAACGACAGGACGTTGGGATCCTCGGCCATCTTCACATGCAGGGCCGAGTTCAGCGCCTGGATCATGTTCATCGGCGCGACGGCGGCAGCCTCGGATGCGACCGAGGCGGGGGCGTTATTCTCGTCGATCATGTCGGGTTCGATACCGTCCGTGCGATCGGCCTCGCTGAAGGACTCGCTCATACTCCGACCTCCCGGCGCTGTTCGACCAGGCGCCAGTCCTCGGTCGCATAGACCTCTTCGAACATCGTCTTCACGCTGGGGCGCGACTGGCCGAGCGTGCCGATAGCCTCGGACTCCTTGCCGGCGGCGCGGACCTGGGCGACGGCCTCGGCCTCCGCTTCGGCCTGGGCTTCGTCGGACCATTCGCCGAGCGCGATCAGATGCTGTTTCAGGCGCGCGATCGGATCGCCCAGGGGCCATTTCTCGTGCTCGTCGCCGGGCCGATAACGGCTCGGGTCGTCCGAGGTCGAATGGGGCGCGCCACGATAGGTGAACAGCTCGATGACTGTGGCGCCCTGATTGGAACGGGCGCGCTCCTCGGCCCACTGGGTCGCGGCCCAGACGGCGAGGAAGTCGTTGCCGTCGACGCGCAGGGCCGGAAGGCCGTAGCCGATGGCCTTGGAGGCGAAGGTGGTCTCAAGCCCGCCGGCTATGCCCTGGAAGGATGAGATGGCCCACTGGTTGTTGACGATGTTGAGGATCACCGGGGCGCGGTAGACGCTGGCGAAGGTCAGGGCGTTGTGGAAGTCGCCCTCGGCCGTGGCGCCGTCGCCGATCCAGGTGATGGCGATCTTGTCGTCGCCCTTGTAGGCGCTGGCCATGGCCCAGCCCACGGCCTGGGGCACCTGGGTGCCGAGGTTCCCCGAGATGGTGAAGAACCCATAGTCCTTGGCCGAATACATGATCGGCAGCTGGCGGCCTTTGATCGGGTCCGAGGCGTTGGAATAGATCTGGTTCATCATGTCGACGAGCGGATAGCCGCGCGCGATCAGGAGCCCCTGCTGGCGGTAGGTGGGGAAGCCCATGTCCTCGCGCGACAGGATCATGCCCTGGGGGACCGCGATGGCCTCCTCGCCGGTGCATTTCATATAGAAGCTGGTCTTGCCCTGGCGGTGGGCCCGATGCATCCGGTCGTCAAAGGCGCGGGTCAGGATCATCGCCTTCAGACCCTTCTTCAGGGTCTCCGCGTCGAGG
This sequence comes from Brevundimonas sp. TWP3-1-2b1, assembly GCF_049896165.1. NCBI lineage: Bacteria > Pseudomonadati > Pseudomonadota > Alphaproteobacteria > Caulobacterales > Caulobacteraceae > Brevundimonas > Brevundimonas sp. TWP3-1-2b1. The sequence goes on from NZ_JAFCTT010000004.1 coordinate 57,183, forward strand.
CGCGGGTTCCACGGCCCGAGGGCCTGGCCCTCATCGTCCAGCACCCGGATCAGGCGGAAGGCCAGGTCCAGCATCTGCACCGGGCGGGCGTCGACCGGCGGACGGTCCACACTACCGGCGGCGTCGAGTTTCAGGTGGCTGAAATCCGGGGCGTCGCCCGGACGGCCCGAGGGCTCCGGCACGCGCAGGGAGAGCGGCTTGGTGTTCCTGGTCATTCCATCCTGCCGTTCGGTTGATCCGACCGCACTACTTGGCGGCTGGATAGCATGGGCGCGAAATCAAGGCTCGCCTATTTTAGCCTTGCGTCAAGCAGTTTTAGGGTATTTTATTGCGCCATAACGACAAACGGAGAAACGCATTGGCGGACGAACTGGATCCCATCGACGCTCGAATTCTGGACATCCTGCAGCAGGACGCAGGATTGTCGGTCGCGGAAGTGGCCGAGAGGGTGGGACTGTCGGCCTCGCCGTGCTGGCGCCGGATCAAGAGACTGGAAGATTCCGGCCTGATCCGCAAGCGGGTGACCCTTCTGGACGCCGCCCTGCTGGGTCTGGACTTCGAGGTCTATGCCATCGTCAAGCTGAGCCTGCCCTCGCGTGAGAACCTGGACGCCTTCGAGGCCGCCGTCGCCCACTGGCCCGAGGTGGTCCAGTGCGCCACCATCACCGGGCGCGAGGACTATGTGCTGCGGATCATCACGTCGGACATGCACGCCTTCGACAAATTCCTGCGCGACAAGTTGCTGACCCTCGGCATCGTCTCGGACTGCGAGAGCCATATCGTCACCCGCGGGGTGAAGAATGTGACGACCCTGCCGCTGGGCATCATCACGCCTCACGTGCAATAGGCCCGGTTACAGATAGAGGAGCCCGCCCATGATCGAGATGGTGATCGATGCCCGCAAGAAGGACCTCGGCGGGTTCGAGGTCGGGCGCATCCTGCCCTTCCATTCGCGCCGGATGGTCGGGCCCTTCATCTTCCTCGATCACATGGGACCGGCCGAGTTCGCGCCGGGCGCGGATGCGATCAACGTCCGCCCGCACCCGCACATCGGCCTGTCGACCCTGACCTATCTGTTCGAGGGCGAGATCATGCACCGCGACAGCCTCGGCTACACCCAGGCGATCCGGCCGGGCGAGGTCAACTGGATGACCGCGGGCAAGGGCATCACCCACTCCGAACGCACCGACCCGCTGAAAAAGGCGCAAGGCGGGCCGATGAACGGGATGCAGGCCTGGATCGCCCTGCCGAATGAGGCCGAGGAGATCGACCCGTCGTTCCAGCATTACGGCGAGGACGCCCTGCCGGCCTATGAGAACGGCGGCCTGTTCGCCCGTCTGGTGGCGGGCGAAGCCTACGGCGCCAGGGCCAATGTGAAGACCTCGTCGCCGCTCTTCTATGTGCACTGGGAGATGCAGGAGGGGGTGCGCACGGCGCCGCCGCCGGGCAAGGGATCTGGCGGTATGTCCGAGCGGGCGCTCTATGTCGCCAAGGGCTCGATCGAGGTCGGTGACCGCACCTTCCACGAAGGCCAGATGATCGTGCTGGAGCCCAATGCCGAGCCGACGGTGAAGTCTCTGACCCAGGCGACCGTCATGGCCCTGGGCGGCGAGCCGGTCGGGCAGCGTCTGATCTGGTGGAATTTCGTGTCGTCCTCCCAGGCGCGGCTGGACCAGGCGAAGGAAGACTGGAAGGCCGGGCGGATGAAACTGCCCGACGAGGACGACCTGGAGTTTATTCCGTTACCGGAGGACGCCGCCGTCACGACCCGGTCGGAGCCGATCAAGCCGGAACCGACACACCCGGTCTAGGGTCGGGCGCCGGTCACTCGAACCACCCAGTCCGTCACGGTCGAAATCGCCTCAGGCGCCAGGGTCTCGGTAATGGTCGCATATTCGCCCGGCAGGCCGGTCGTCGCGTGCTGCATCAGATGGTTCAGGCCGGGCAGGGTGACGATCTCGGCGTCGGGCTGGGTTCGGGCCAGGGCTGCGGCGTTCTGGTCGGCCGGGACCTGCAGATCCTTGCCGCCATAGATCGCCAGAAGCGGCACATGCAGGCCGGCCAATGCCGGCGCGGGATCATGGGCGGCGAACCAGCGGTACCAGGCTGAACTGAGCAGGCGGAGGCTCGCCTGGGCCTGTGCGGGCGACTGTCCGGCGGCGATGAGAACGGCCTCGGCATCGCGGGCGGCTGCGGGGCCATCGTCCTTGTTTCGGACGACGGCGGCCATGACCTCACCCTGCACGCGCCGCGCTTCCGCGACCTGATCGGGCGAGGCGCCGGAGGCCTGGGCCAGACGGGCGGCCTGTTCGGTGATGATGTCCGCCCCGGATACGGCCTGCCCCGCGATCATGACGACGAAGGCGGCGGGCGCACCCTGCGAGACGGCCAGGGGCGCGGTCATGCCGCCTTCGCTGTGACCCATCAGGCCGATGCGCGCGGGATCGATCTCGGGCTGGGTCCGCAGGAAGGCGATGGCTGCCGCCGCGTCGGCGGCGAAATCCGCGGAGGTGTCTTCGGCCGTCCCGCCGCCCGATCCGCCCACGCCTCGATCATCGTAGCGCAGCACGGCGACGCCGCGCCGGGTCAGGGCGTCGGCCCAGACGGCGAAGGGCTTGTGATCGAAGATCGTCTCGTCCCGGTCCTGGGCGCCCGACCCGGTCAGCAGGACCACCGCCGGGAACGGCCCATCGCCGGCGGGAACGGTCAGGGTTCCGGCCAGGGTGATCCCCGCGCCCTCGTTGCGGAACGTCACGTCTTCGGCGGCATAGGAAAGGGGCGGGACGGGCGTCTGTGGCCGCGCCGGACCTGCAGGCTCTGCTCCCGTCGCCGCCCGCGTCAGGATGAGCGGCAGAGAGGCTGCGCCTTGCGACCAGGCGCCGGTCCAGGTCTGACCGTCGGCAGAGCGTGCGCCTTCGAACCGGCCATGGGCGACGGGCACGGTGAAGCGCACGACGCCGCCCGCTTCGCTCATTTCGGTGACTGGAATGCCGTGCGCATTCTGCGCCGGGCTGTCCATGAAGACCTGTCCGTCCGCCTCGACGCGGATCACGAGCGGCAGGGATGTCCCGCCGACGTTCAGCGCACCCTCCCAGCGACCCACGAGATCGGCGGTCTCCGCCTCCGCCTGAGCCGTTGCTGTCGCCACTGCCTCGATCATCGTGCCGCCCCTCTGCTCGTCGGGGGACTAGACCAGCCCGGGACCGGGGGAGGCAAGTCCTCCTCAGGCCGCGTGCGACCGGGCGCTGTGGATGTCGCTCGGGGGAGCGTTGATCAGGTCGGTGATCTGACCCGGCTGCATCGGCCGGCCGATCAGATAGCCCTGAGCCTGATTGCAGCCCTCGGCCCGCAGGATGTCCAGCTGGGGTTGGGTCTCAACGCCCTCGGCCAGCAGCTTGACCCCGATGGCGTTGGACATGTCGCTGATGGCGCGGATGATCGAGGCTGCGTCTGACCGTTCACCCAGGGGCGTGACGAACGCTCGGTCGATCTTGATCTTGTCGATCGGAAAGCGGCTCAGGTAGCTGAGGCTGGAATAGCCTGTGCCGAAGTCGTCGAGCGCGATCTGGAATCCCAGGCGCCGCAGTTGCTCCAGATTGTCCAGAACGACCGGATCGGCCTGGAGCAGAATGCCTTCGGTGATCTCGAGTTCGAATCCGCTCGGCTTGACCCCGTGCTGGGCGAGCAGGGCGTTCACCGTGGTGAGGAAGATCGGCGAACGCAGCTGGATCGGAGACACGTTGATGGCGATCTTCAGGCCCGGCCATACGCGGGAATCGATGAAGGACTGCTCCATCGCATAGCGACCCAGAGCTTCCCCCAGTCCCGCCGCCTCGGCCATGGGAACGAACACGCTGGGTGAGATATGGCCCCGGGTCGGGTGTGGCCAGCGCATAAGGGCTTCCACGCCGATGGTCGCGCCGGTCTCGTCGATCTGGGGCTGATAGACCATGCGCAACTCGCCCGCCTGCAGGGCCTGGCGAAACTCGACCTCCAGATCCAGCTGCAGGCGTTGGGCGTGATCCAGCGAGGAGTCGAAGAAGGCCACCGGCGATCCCGCCGAACGGGCCGCAGCATTGGCCAGACGGGCCTGACGCATGGCGTCGCGCGGCGATCCCAGAGGGCGCCGGACGAAGTTCACCCCGATCGTTGAGGGCACCACGACGTCTCCCACCGGCGTGGCCACCGGCATGTCCATCAGCATGTTGATCTGGCTGCCGACCAGGGCCAGCTTGATGCCGCTGGAGGCCGGATGAAACACGGCCAGCATATCCTCGCCGATCCGTCCGACGACGCTGTCGTCCCCGAAAGCCGAGACCAGCCGCCCGGAGAGTTCGCGCAACACCTCGTCGCCGCAGGCTTCGCCCAGGCGATCATAGATGTCTTTCAGGCGATCCAGACTGATGCACAGCAACGCCATCTCGGAGTCTGCAGCCGCGCCGTCGCTGGCAGGGCGGCCTAGCGCCTCGGCGAAACCCTCGGCATTCAGCAACTGCGTCACCGGATCCAGCTGCTGGCGATAGGCCGTGCTGGCGCGTCCGGCCCGCTCTGCGCTGCGCGCCTTTGTCCACTGCCGCAGCAACAGGATGCTCGAAACGATCAGGCCGGCCTCGATCGCCGGCAAGGACTCCGCCATGCCCGGATCGGCCCAGGCCCGAACGACCAGCAGACTGACCAGACATATCAGGGTGACCAGGGCAGCGAGGCTTAGCGCGTCCATCGTATGACCGGCCCATGTCCGGATCTGCAGAGCGTCGGCGGATTTCTTCATCGGATTGGGCCGCCTCGGGCGTTCGTTCAATCAGGCTCGCCGGTGCAGGAGCGAAACATGACACCGGTTGCACCCTAGCGTCGACGCTCTAACAATCCCCTAAGCTCCACCTTGTTTGCCCGGTCATTCGGTCAGACGACGGAGGAACGCCAGCAGTGCGGCATTGACCTCATCCGGCCGCTCCTGCTGCAGCCAGTGGCCTGCGCCGGCCAGCACAGTCTGGGATCGCAGGTCGGTCAGCCAGTCCCTCAGCCCCGCCTCGTGCTGACCCGCATAGTGGCGGACGGGATCGCGCTCGCCGACCAGGAACATCGACGGCTGGCGGATCTGTTTGCCTTGCAGGAAGGCGGTCAGGGCCCAGTTGCGGTCGATGTTCCGATACCAGTCCATCGGCCCCCTGAAGCCGCCGGCGGTGAAGGCCGCGACATATTCCGCGTGGTGCGCCTCGCTCATCCACGGCGGCAGGGTCGCGTCCTCGGGCGCCTCGGAGAGGAAGTTTTCTCCCGGAGCGATAAAGCCGGTCGACTGGCGATCGGACGGGGTCGATCCGTCGTAGGAATAGAACCCCTTGCGGAGGCCTCCCGCCACATCGGCTTCGAAGATGGTGTGATGATCGGGGTCCTGGAACTGGACCATATAGAGCTCGCCGAGACCGGCGCGTTTGGCCAGCGCGGACATGGCGGCGGTCGGCGGCCCGTTTGGACGGCGCGGCTGAAACGGCACCGACAGTCCGGCCACGGCGGTGAACATATCCGGCCGCATCAGGGCGCAGTGCCAGGCGACGGGCGCGCCCCAGTCGTGGCCGACGACGGTGCAGGTCTCCGCTCCCAGGGCCCGGACCAGATCGACCATGTCGCCGACCAGATTGAGGATCGAATAGTCCTCGACCCGCTCCGGCTTGTCGGTGCCGCCATAGCCGCGCATGTCCGGCGCCACCGCGTGGTAGCCCGCCTCGGCGAGGGCCTGAACCTGCGCCCGCCAGCTGATGCCCAATTCGGGGAAGCCGTGGATCAGCAGCACGAGAGACCCTTCGCCGGCCTCCAGAATCTGTTGCCTGAGACCGTCGGTCTGGATGATGCGGGTCTGCATGGGGCGGGTTCTCCGACGAGGCCTTTGAAGCCGAACGCGACGTCGTGCATTGATGTCGCCATGACGCGCATGACCAGCTTCTCCGACGGTACGATCGTTCCGGCCCTGGGCCAAGGGACCTGGATGATCGGCGACGATCCCAGAACCCGCGATGCCGAACAGGCGGCCCTATCTCGCGGCATCGACCTGGGGCTGACCTTGATCGACACAGCGGAACTGTATGGCGACGGCCGGTCCGAGCGGCTGGTCGGCGAGGTCATCAAGGATCGCCGGGACGAGGTCTTCCTGGTCTCCAAGATCCGGCCCGAGAATGCCGGCGAGATGACCATGATGCTCCATTGCGAGAAGTCGCTGGAACGGCTCGGCGTCGACCGCCTCGACCTCTATCTGCTGCACTGGGAGAGCCGTCACCCGCTGGAGGAGATCGTCGCCGGGTTCGAGGAACTGATCGACGAGGGAATGATCGCCCGCTGGGGCGTGTCCAACCTCGATATCCGCACCATGAACCGGCTGGACGAGGTCGACGGCGGGGAGCGCTGCGCCACCAACCAGCTGCTGTACAATCTCGGCTCGCGCGGGATCGAGTTCGACCTGTTGCCCTGGCAGCAGGAGCGGCTGATGCCGGTGATGGCCTATTCGCCACTCGGGCGCGGCGATCTGCTGACTCATCCGGCGCTGCAGGCCGTGGCCGACCGACACGACGCGACTCCGGCCCAGATCGCGCTGGCGGCGGTCCTGCGTCAGGAGGGCGTCATCGCCATCCCCAAGGCCTCGACCGTGGCTCATGTCGAGGCCAATGCGGCGGCGCTGGAGATCGAACTGGACCACGAGGACATCGAAGCCCTCGACCGCGCCTTCCCGCCGCCCTCGACCGCACAGCCGCTGGACATTGTCTGAAGAAGCCGGACCGGCGCTGACGAGAAATGACGCCGCATACGGCCGCGCTTTTCGGCTGACCGTTGTTCGGATACAGAAACCTCCATTACGCTGACATGCCGTCGGCCGGGGAAGTTTCCACCATGCGTAGCCTGTTCATGATCGTCGCGGCCTCCGCCGCCATCGCCGTCCCGGCCGTCGCCCAGACGGGGGCCGTGTCCTTCTCGATCGAGAACAACAGCGAGCACACCATCGACGCCATCCTCTACGGCCAGTCGTCCTCGGACGAGTGGAGCGACAGCATCCTCGACGTCGTGGTCGAGCCCGGCGACACGGTCGAGGTGACCGTCGACGACGACCTCGAAGACTGCATGTACGACTTCGCCTACAGCTTCGATGACGGGTCGGCCTATGCCGAGCGCGTCGACATGTGCGAGATCAACGGTACGACCTACGAGTTCACCGGCGGCTGATCCGTTCACGGATCGCCCAAAGAAACGGCCCCGGGAGCGATCCCGGGGCCGTTGTCTTTTCAGGCTCTGACAGCGATCAGGCCGCGGCCTTCGCCTCCGTGAACCTGCCGTAGAAGGTCTCGCCCTTGGCGGCCATGTCGCGCAGCAGCTGCGGGACCTTGAAGCGGTCGCCGTAGCGGGCGGCGTAGTCGTCGGCCTGGGCCACGAAGGCCTTCAGCCCGATCTGGTCGATGTAGGTGATCGGGCCGCCGGTCCAGGGCGCGAAGCCCCAGGCCAGGATGGCGCCGACATCGGCCTCGCGCGGGTCGTCGATGACGCCCTCTTCCCAGCAACGCGCCACTTCCACCGCCTGGCGATAGAGCAGGCGCTGCTTCTGATCCTCGACCAGCTCCGGCGTCGAATCATTGATCCTGACCGGCGCCAATTCCGACAGGCCCGACCAGAGTTTCTTCGGCTTCACGTCGTAGTCGTAGAAGCCCTTGCCGTTCTTGCGGCCGTAGCGGCCCAGGTCCTCGACCATGGTGCGGATGATCTCGGCGCCGGCCAGCGGCACGTATTTGTCGCCGAGGTCGAGGGCGGTCTGTTTCGACACCTTCATCGACAGATCGAGCGCGACGTCGTCGTGCATTTCCAGCGGACCGCGCGGCATGCCGGTCATGCGACCGATGTTGTCGATCAGGGCCGGCGCATAGCCCTCCTCCAGCATGGCCAGGCCTTCCGCCACATAGGTGCCGAAGCAGCGCGAGGTGTAGAAGCCGCGCCCGTCGTTGACGATGATCGGGGTCTTCTTGATCTTCATGACGTAGTCGAGCGTCTTGGCGATCGCGGCCTGACCCGTCTTCTCGCCCAGGATGATCTCGACCAGCATCATCTTGTCGACCGGCGAGAAGAAGTGGATGCCGATGAAGTCCTCGGGACGCACGCTCGCCTCGGCCAGGCCGGTGATCGGCAGGGTCGAGGTGTTGGATCCGAACACGGCTCCGGCTTCAAGCTGGGCCTCGGCGCGCCTGGTGACGTCGGCCTTGATCTCGCGGTTCTCGAACACCGCCTCGATGACCAGGTCCGAGCCCTTGATCTGCTCATAGTCGGTGGTGGCGATCACGGAGCCGAGCAGGGCGTCGTACTTGTCCTGGGTCAGCTGGCCGCGTGACAGGCGCTTCTTCAGCAGTTCCTCGACGTGGGCCTTGCCCTTGTCGGCGTCTTCCTGGGTCCGGTCGATCAGGATGGTCTGGATGCCGGCGAGCGCCTGCACATAGGCGATGCCCGCGCCCATCATGCCGGCGCCGATGACCGTGACCTTCTTCGCGTCGGAGGCCGGGATGCCGGCCGGACGCACGGCGCCCTTGTCCAGCTCCTGCTTCGACAGGAACAGCGACCGGATCATGCCCTGCGCCTGGGGCGTCATCAGGGTCTTGATGAAGTAGCGGGTCTCGATCCGCAGGGCCGCGTCCATCGGCACCTGGATGCCCTCATAGACGGCCTTCATCAGGTTGATGACGGCCGGATAGTTGCCGTAGGACTGCTTGCGGATCATCGCATTGCCGACCAGGAAGTTCTGGATGCCGGCCGGGTGGTAGGGGCCGCCGCCGGGTTGTTTGAACGACTTGTCGTCCCACGGCTGCACGGCCTTGCCGCCGCCCTTGATCCAGGCCTTGGCGGCCTCGACTTCCGAACCCTTGGGCACGACCTCATTGACCACGCCCGCGCCCCTGGCGTCGTTCGGACGCCAGGAGGAGCCGGCGCTCATCGCCGTCATCGCCGCCTGCACGCCGATCATGCGCGGCAGGCGCTGGGTGCCGCCACCGCCGGGGAACAGGCCGACCTTGATCTCGGGCAGGCCCAGCTGGATCTTCGGATCGTCGCCGACCACGCGGTAGTGGCAGGCCAGCGTCAGTTCCAGACCGCCGCCGAGCGCGAGGCCGTTGATGGCCGCCGCGATCGGCTTGCCGCAGGTCTCCAGCGCGCGCAGCGAGCCGTTCATCTTCCAGCCCGCGTCGAAGGCGGCCTGAAGGTCTCCGCCGCCGGCCAGAGATCCGCCGGCCATGTCGCCGAGGTCGGCGCCGGCGCAGAAGCCCGAGGCCTTGCCCGAGGTGATGACCGCGCCCTTGATGGCGTCGTCGGTCCTGATGCGTTCGACCAGCTCAGGCAGCTCGGCCATCACGCTGGACGTCAGGGTGTTCATCGAACGGCCCGGCACGTCGAAGGTGACCAGGGCGATGCCGTCGGCGTCGACGTCGATCTTGAAGTTTTCCATGCTCGTGATCCTCAGACGCGTTCAATGACGGTGGCGGTGCCCATGCCGCCGCCGATGCACAGGGTGATCAGGGCGGTCGACTTGTCGGAGCGCTCCAGCTCGTCGAGCGCGATGCCGGTGATCATGGCACCGGTGGCGCCCAGCGGGTGGCCCATGGAGATGCCGCCGCCGTTCACGTTCATCTTGTCGTGCGGGATGTCCAGCGCCTGCATGTAGCGCAGGACCACCGCAGCGAAAGCCTCGTTCAGCTCCCACACGTCGATGTCGGCGACCGTCATGCCCAGCCTGCCGAGCAGCTTCTTCGTCACGAACTCGGGGCCCGTCAGCATGATCGAGGGTTCGGAGCCGATCGAGGCGGCGCCGACGATGCGGGCGCGTGGCTTGAGGCCGAGCGCCTTGCCGGCTTCCAGGGTGCCGATCAGCACCCCGGCCGAGCCGTCGACGATGCCCGAGGAGTTGCCGGGCGTATGGACGTGGTTGACCCGCTCGACCTCGGGGTAGCGTTGGCTGATCACGGCGTCGAAGGCCATCTCGCCCATCATGGCGAAGGAGGGGTTCAGCCCGCCAAGCGACTGCATGTCCGTGTTCGGACGGATGGTTTCGTCGCGGTCCAGCTGGACCAGGCCGAGCTGGTTCCTGACCGGGACGACCGATTTCGAGAAGCGACCGCCGGCCCAGGCGGCGGCGGCGCGCTTGTGGCTCTCCATGGAGTAGGCGTCGACGTCGTCGCGGCTGAAGCCGTATTTCGTCGCGATCATGTCGGCCGAGACGCCCTGGGGCACGAAATAGGTCGGGAAGGCCGAGGACGGATCCACCGGCCAGGCGCCGCCGTCCGAGCCCATCGGCACGCGGCTCATCGCCTCGACGCCGCCGCCGACGGCGAAATCAGCCTCGCCGGACTTCACCTTGGCCGCCGCCATGTTCACGGCTTCCAGGCCGGAGGCGCAGAAGCGGTTGATCTGGACCCCGGCCACGCTCTGGGCCCAGCCCGCCGACAGCACGGCGGTGCGGGCGATGTCCGCGCCCTGTTCGCCCACCGGCGACACGCAGCCCAGGATGACGTCGTCCACCTTCGAGGTGTCCAGCCCGTTGCGGTCCCGCAGGGCTTCCAGCACCTGGGTCGCCAGGCTCAGCCCGGTGATCTCGTGAAGCGAACCGTCCTTCTTGCCCTTGCCGCGCGGCGTCCGCACAGCGTCGTAGATATAGGCCTCGGTCATGGGGTCAGTCTCCATTGAGGACGGATTGGAAGGTGAAGCGTCTAAAGCCGACGCTTACGTCAACGTCAAGATAAGAGTTGTCTCGCCTTGGAACAGCCCCCATCGCGGGGGATTTCATCCCGATGAACACCCGATCCCTTCTCGCTGCAATCGTCGCCGTCCTCGCCCCGGCCATGAACGCCTGCGCCCAGTCCGGTCCGGCGGAGGAACGGGTCTGGATCGAACCGGCCTCGGAACAGGCCCGGACCCTGCAGCCCATCGCGCCGGCCGACGACGCCCGGCCGTCCGACGAGGTCGAGGCGCGCCTCCTTGCGGCCCACAACCGCGAGCGCGCCCAAGCCAACAGCCGGCCGCTGATCTGGAGCGACATCCTGGAGGCGGAGGCGCGCGACTGGGCCGTCGAACTGATCGACAGCGGCCGTTTCGCCCACGATCCGCGCCCGCACGGCCATGGCGAAAACCTGTGGATGGGCTGGGGCGACCGGGCGTTCACGCCCGAAAACATGGTCGGCGACTGGATCACGGAGCGGCGGGACTATCGCCCCGGCGTCTTTCCGGACGTCAGCCGCACCGGCGACTGGATCGCGGTCGGCCACTACACCCAGCTGATCTGGCGCGGCACGACCCACGTCGGCTGCGCCGTCGCAAGCCGGGGCGACCGGGCCGTGCTGGCCTGCCGCTATTCGCCGCCCGGCAACATCGACGGCCAGAGGCCGTGACGGCGAGGTCGACGCCAGGGCGACAGCCGCACGGACGATCATAGGCGCAGGTGGAAGCCGGCGGGATCGCTCCCGCCGGCTCCGTTCGGACAGAAACGGGTACCTAGGCGGCCCTGGGCTGCGTAGCCTGCTCGTTGACGGCCGCATCCGCGATCGTCGTCAGATCCTCGTCGGTCTGGCTTTCCTCTTGCAGGGTCTCATCCAGCAAGGCGGCCGCGTCCTTCATGCCGAGCACCAGGGCCCAGCGCTTCAGCGTGCCGTAGCGGGTGATCTCATAGTGTTCGACGGCCTGTGCTGCGGCCAGCAGACCGGCGTCGAGCGCCGCCGTGCCCTTGTACTCCTCGGCGATCTCGTCGCCCTCGGCCAGGATGCCTTCGATGGCGTCGCAGGTCTTGCCGCGCGCCGGCTTGCCGATGATCTCGAACACCTGCTGCAGGCGTTCGATCTGGACCTCGGTCTGGCCGATATGTTTCTCGAACGCCGCCTTCAGGTCCGGCGACTGCGCCGCGCGGACCATCTTCGGCAGGGACTTCAGGATCTTCCGCTCGGCGTAATAGATGTCCTTGAGCGTGTCGTGGAACAGGGTGTCGAGGGTCTTCTCAGCCATGGTGCAAACTCCTTGATGATGCGCCCAGCGCGCGCACCCAAAAGGAGATCTGCGTCCGATGGTTCCTGTGTTCGGCAGCGGACTCTAGGCGGTCTTGAGCCGCTTCAGATCCGGCGGCGTGGCTTCGTCGGTCAGGATGCGGATGGCCTCCTCGACCGAGACGACCGTCTGCGCCTGCGACCCAAGACGGCGGATGGCGACCTTGCCTTCTTCCGCCTCCTGCCGCCCGACCACGGCGATGACCGGCACCTTGCCGACCGAGTGCTCGCGCACCTTGTAGCCGACCTTCTCGTTGCGCAGATCAGTCTCGACCCGCAGGCCCGCCGCCTTGAACTTCGCGGCGACGTCTTCCGCATAGCCGTCGGCGTCCGAGGTGATGGTCGCGACCACCGCCTGCACCGGCGCGAGCCACAGAGGGAAGGCCCCGGCGTAGTTCTCGATCATGATGCCGATGAAGCGCTCGAACGAGCCCAGGATGGCCCGGTGCAGCATGACCGGCCGGTGTTTCTGGCCATCCTCGGCGATGTAGGTGGCATCGAGCCGTTCCGGCAGGACATAGTCCAGCTGGATCGTGCCGCAGGTCCATTCGCGGCCGATGGCGTCCTTGACCACGAAATCGAGCTTGGGCGCGTAGAAGGCGCCGTCGCCCTCGGTGATGACCGGCTCGGTCCCGGCGGCGCGGGCGGCTTCCAGCATCAGGGCCTCGGCCTTGTCCCAGAACTCATCGGTGCCGGCGCGGTTCTCGGGCCGGGTGCCCAGGCTGATGTAGGCGGTCTGCATGTCCAGGTCGGCGTGAACGCTGCGGGCCAGCTTGATGAACTCGGCCGTCTCCTCGACGATCTGGTCCTCGCGGCAGAAGATGTGGGCGTCGTCCTGGGTGAAGCCGCGCACCCGCATCAGGCCGTGCAGCGATCCGGACGGCTCATAGCGGTGACAGGCGCCGAACTCGGCCATGCGCAGGGGCAGTTCGCGATAGGAGCGCTGGCCCTGATCGAAGATCTGCACGTGGCCCGGGCAGTTCATCGGCTTGAGGCTCAGTTCCTCGCCCTCGACTGTCTCGCAGACGAACATATTGGGCCGGTACTTCTCCCAGTGGCCGCTCTGTTCCCAGAATTTGCGGTCCAGCACCTGGGGCGTCTTGACCTCGACATAGCCGGCGGCGTCCAGGCGGCGGCGCATATAGGCCTCCAGCACGCGCCACAGAACCCAGCCCTTGGGATGCCAGAAGACCATGCCGCGGCCCTCTTCCTGCATGTGGAAGAGCTCCATCGCCTTGCCGACCTTGCGGTGGTCGCGCTTCTCGGCCTCCTCCAGACGGGTCAGATAGGCGTCGAGGTCTTCTTTCGTCGCCCAGGCGGTGCCGTAGATGCGCTGCAGCTGTTCGCGATTGCTGTCCCCACGCCAGTAGGCCCCGGCCAGTTTGGTCAGCTTGAACGCCTTGCCGACTGACTTGGTCGAGGGGAAGTGGGGGCCCCGGCACAGGTCGATCCAATCGCCCTGCCTGTACAGGGTGATCGTCTCCGTGCCCGGCAGGTCGCGGATCAGCTCGGCCTTGAACGCCTCGCCGCGCGCCTCGAAGAAGGTGATCGCCTCGTCGCGGTCCCAGACCTCGCGCTCGAACTTCGCGTCGCGATCGACGATCCGCGACATCTCCTTTTCGATGGCGGCGAAGTCGTCGGTCGAGAAGGGCGTCTCGCGGAAGAAGTCGTAGTAGAATCCGTCCTCGATGGCCGGACCGATCGTGACCTGGGTTCCGGGAAACAGCTTCTGCACCGCCTCGGCCAGCACGTGGGCCGCATCATGCCGGATGGTGTAGAGCGCCTCGGGGTCGTCGCGCATGATCAGGCGGAAGTCGCCGCCGGTCTCCAGCACGCGGTTCAGGTCGCGCTGCTCGCCGTTCAGTTCGGCCAGAACGGCCTTCTTGGCCAGCGACGGCGAGATGGCGTGGGCCACGTCCCGGGCGGTCGATCCGGCGGCATACTCGCGCACGGCGCCGTCGGGGAATTTCAGTTCGATCATCATGGGGTGTTCGTCACTTTTCGCTTTCGCGCGTCGGGGCGACGACGCTGCGTGGCGGAACCGGGTCATATCCCGACCCGCCGAAGGGGTGGCATTTACAGAGCCGACGCAGGGTGAGCCATCCCCCCTTGCGTAAACCATGCTGGATCAGGGCGTCGCGGCCATAGTCCGAACAGGTGGGCAGGAACCGGCACGACTGGCCGAAGAAGGGGCTGAGCGTCACCTTGTAGCCCCGATGGGCCGCGCGGACGCCGCGTTCGTAGAGAGTGCCGGGCGGGGTCACGACAGATTCTGCTTGCAATTTTCGTGTAACCGCGTCATGCTATACTTGTCTATATTTCTAGACAACTAAAAAAATGCATTTCAGATGGAGTTATATTTATGAGTGCTTGGATTAATCAGATTTTTCGTGCCGGACAAGTCAACCAAGGAAACGTTGTGCGCAGAAGTATGTTCGACGTTCAAAAATACGCCAGTGCTGCAGAACTCGAACAGGAAGTGAGAGCTAGAGGCTTTCATATGGCGCTGATCGGCAATCAATATGTGATCGTCTGCCATCCTAGCGGCGCCATTCAGCTTATCTGCTGACACGATCGCTTCGTTAGGCGGCGCCGGCGAGTCTAGTTCTAGCCATCATAGCTTGAGCTAAAGCGTCCAGCGTCGCCTCAAGGGCCACCATGGTGGAGGCATGCCGCGCCGGATAGTCGGCGACCTGCTTCAGCGCGCGCAGGCCCTCGAACCGGCCGTCCGGGCCTTCGCCGCCGGATTTCAACATCGACAGCATGGCGTCGCGGGCGGACTGCAGCTCTTCGGTCGTCGCGCCGATGACGACCTCGCCGACCACGCCCGCCGCAGCCTGACCCAGCGCACAGGCCTTCACATCCTGGGCGAAGTCGGCGATGCGGCCGTCCGCATCCAGCACGACATCGACCGTCGCCTTCGATCCGCACAGCTTCGCGACCCTTTCGCCCGTGCCTTCGGGCTCGGCCAGCCGGCCGGCGTGCGGCAGGTTGGCCGCCAGCGTCAGGATGCGCGTGCTGTAGAGATCGTCGATCATGCCCGTAGATATAGGCGCTGCGGCCTGTGCGGAGAAGACTGGGCGGTTACTCGCGCATCAGGTTCGGTGATTTGTCACCGGAACGATTGCCGGTTAGCGTTGCGCCGTTCCCGACACGAATGTCTTCAAAACGCCAAGGATACCGTATGCGCCTGACCCTGATCGCCGCCGTTTCCGCCGTCGCCCTGCTGGGTGGAGCCGTCCAGGCCTCCGCCGCCGCGCCGCTGACGACCGCAAGCCAGGCGACCGAATATTCCGATGCCCAGCTGCAGGCCTTCGGCGCCGCCATGGCCGCTGTCCGCGCCGCGTCTCCGACCGACGGTTCGGCCCCGACCGCCGAGCAGCAGGCCGCCATGGCCGCCGCCATCGAGGCCGCGGGCATGGACATCGCCGCCTTCAACGCCCTGGCTACGGCGGTCTCGACCGACGAAGTGCTCCAGGCGCGCCTCACCGTCGTCTCGACGCCGGAATCGCCGGCCGGTTCGGTCGCCGCCTCGGTGACCGACGCCGAGGTCGTCCAGTTCGGGGCTGCCATGACCGCCGTTCGCGCCGCCATGCCGGCGGGCGGCGCTGCGCCGACCACGGAACAGCAGGCCGCCATGGCCGCCGGCGTCTCGTCCTCGGGTCTGGCTCTGGATCGTTTCAATGCGATCGCCGGCGCAGTGGGCTCCGACGCCCGCCTGCGCGCCCGGCTCGAGCTCGCAGCCGTCCGGGGCGGCTGAAAACTATTGACCCTGTAGCGAGGACCAGGTCCGGACCAGGGCGGGGGAGGCGGTGTCGGTTTCGACCCCCGCCGTCGCCGGCCGGACCTGGTTCCTCAGCCATTCCAGATTGCGCTCGGCGGCTTCGGGCGGCAGGTCGCGGCGGATGATCTGTTCGGCTTCCGGGATCCTGCCCTGAAGTCCCAGGGCCATGGCGAGGTTCAGCCGCATCTGCAGCGAAGCGCCCGGCTGCGCCACCGCGCGACGCAGCAGCGTCTCGGCGCCGGCCGGATCGCCGCCGGTCATCTGGGCCATGGCGGCGTTGTTCATCACCTCGGCATTGTCCGGCGACAGGCGCAGGGCCTCGTTCCAGGCGGCGCGAGCGTCATCGGCGCGCCGCACCTGCTGATAGGCCACGCCCAGCAGCGATAGAGGCCGCCAGTCGCCGGGCGCCAGAGCTTTCGCCTGTTCCAGGGCCGCGATGCCGTAGAAGGCCTGACCCCGCGCGATATGGGCCCGCCCGATCTCCAGCATGGCGTCGACGTTCTGCGGCTGGGTCACCAGCACCTGCTGGGCGACGGTCGCGGCCTGTTCGTGCTGGCCCAGCTGACGCAAGGCCTCGGCCAGTTTCACCCCGGCGACCGGATCGGCCGGATTGACCTCGACCTCGCGCGACCAGAAGACCGAACGCGCCAGCGGGTCGAGACGGCCATAGGCGGCGCGCTGTTCGGCCGTGGCGGCCACGCGCGGGGCGGCGGCCTGTTCGGCCTGGGCCGAGGCGGGACCGGTCAGGGCCAGACCACCCACGAGGGTCAGGGCGATCAGGGCGATTGAGCTTGAGGCCCGGGTGCGCGACATGGGACGATCCGATCGGATTTCTGCCCCTCAAGAATCGGCGCTTCGCGTCAAGCATTGGTTAATAGTCGCCCCATGTCCGTGATCTCGCCCGATGCCCTCGTCCCCTCCGACAGCCCCGGGGCGGCGACCGCCACACCCGTCCGTTTCGTCGGGCCGAAGGCTGCGCTCGACGGCCTGGCCCAGGCCTGGGCCGGGCGGATGGGGTTCAGGGGCAAGGCGGGCGAGGTGCTGGTCGTACCCGGCGCGGACGGCGGCATCGATCACGTGCTGGTCGGGGCGGGCAAGACCTTCGATCCGATGAGCGCCCGGGCCCTTTCGGCCAGACTGCCCGAGGGCCTCTATCGGCTCGAGGCGGAACCCGAGGACGCCCGCGTCGCGGCCCTGGCCTTCCTCCTCGGGCGCTACGTCTTCGATCGGTACAAGACCCGGGAGCGGCCCAAGGTGCGGCTGGTCGCGCCGGACGGGCTGGATGTCGCCGAGGCTCTGCGCATCGCCGCCGCCTGCGCCCTGGCCCGCGAGATGGTCGATACCCCGCCCGCCGACATGGGCCCGCTGCAGATGGAGACCATCGCCCGCGAGATCGCCGAGGCCCACGGCGCCTCGATCTCGGTCATCACCGGCGATGACCTGCTGGAAGAGAACTATCCGGCCATTCACGCCGTCGGTCGCGCCGCCGCCCCGCATCGCGCGCCCCGGATCATCGAGATCGGCTGGAATCTGGACAAGACGGACCGGCCGTTGGTCGCCCTGGTCGGCAAGGGGGTGGCGTTCGATACCGGCGGGCTCGACATCAAGTCGGCGGCCAGCATGCGCAACATGAAGAAGGACATGGGCGGCGCGGCCCATGCGCTCGCGCTGGCGCGACTGGTCCTGCAGGCGGGCCTTGATTTGCGCCTCGTCGTGCTTGTCGCAGCGGTCGAGAACGCCATCTCCGGCGACGCTTTCCGGCCGGGCGACGTGCTGCAAAGCCGCAAGGGCCTGACCATCGAGATCGGCAATACGGACGCGGAGGGTCGACTGATCCTCGCCGACGCCCTTGCGCGTGCCGGCGAGCACGACCCCGACCTGACCCTGGACTTCGCCACCCTGACCGGCGCGGCGCGCGTCGCGCTCGGCCCGGAGTTGCCGCCCCTCTACACCGACGACGAGGCGCTGGCGGCCGACTTCGTGGCGGCGGCGGACGCCGTGCGCGATCCTCTGTGGCGGATGCCGCTGTGGCCCGGCTATCGCGCAGCGATCGGCTCGGACATCGCCGATGTTCGCAACGACTCGGCGGCCTGGGCTCAGGGCGGGTCGATCACCGCCGCCCTGTTCCTGCAGAAATTCGCCCCGACCAGCGGCGCCTGGGCCCATCTGGACGTCTTCGCCTGGAACAGCCGGGGCCGCCCGGGTCATCCCGAGGGCGGAGAGGCGCAGAGCCTCCGTGCCGCCTACGCCATGCTGAAGGCGCGGTACGCGGGCTGAACCGCCCATCCCGGGCCGTCGTCGTCGGCGGTCTTTCCGGTCGGTCGTGATGACGGCCTGATCGCCCGGCGGGCTCGGGCCGCGATCCTGCGCAGGATCGCCAAAACCTGTCGGGGTCGGGCGGTTGCCTGCGCCCGGATCGCTCTGAGCCCGTTCGTGGCCAGAATCGCGCCCGTGATCAGCAGGGCGTCGACGAACACCCCCACGTCAAACATCGCGAACCAAACCAGCGTATCGGGCAGCAGGAAGCTGAACAGCCGCATCCCGTCCGCCTCGAACAACAGGACCAGGACGAAACCGATCACCGCCAGCAAGGCATAGAAGGCGGCCTTGCCGCGATGGATCCGGTTCAACCGCCGCGCCGGCTCCTCGACCAGCCAGCGGTTCAGACCTCGCCCGATCCCGGTGTCCGGAAACCCCAGCATCACGATGACCACCGCCGTCATCAAACCCAGCACCAGCAGCATCGGCCCCTCCGCCATCACGTCGAACTGAACTGGCGTTCCTGGCCCGTGATTCAAGATGTCCACGGATCGGGCTCAAGCCGAGAGCCGGAGCCTGTCCTCCGGCCGATCGGAGATCGGACCGGGGCGCGGCGAGCGGTCGCGCACAAAAAAGCTCGCCATTAACGGGACTTTTGCCTTCGTCTGGCAGAAGTATGGGCCAACCGTCAGGGCCTTCGCTTGAACGACCTCCCGACCGACTTCGACGCCCGCACCATCCTCGCCCGGCCCGATCTGGCCGCGCAGGCGTTGGAGGGCCGCGTCCGGGCCGAGACCTTCCGTGCGACCGAGCCGATGCGCGGCGCCGTTCCGGTCGCCGATATCCACGCCGAGCCCGACACCGCCTCCGAACGGATCGACCAGCTTCTGCACGGCGAAATCTTCGACGTCCTCGACCGGCGCGGCGGACGCGTCTGGGGCCAGGCCCGTCGCGACGGGACGGTGGGCTGGATGGACGCCTCGGCGCTGGTTCCGCATGTCGGCCTTCCGACCCGCCGGATCGCTTCGGCCACGGCCGCCCTGCCGCTCAATGCGCTCGTCGACGACGCCTCAGCCGACAGTGAGCCCATCGGCGCGTTCGAGACCGATCCCGTCGCTGTGGCCGAACGCCTGCTGGGGGTGCCGCACAGCCTCGGCGCCCGCTCGTCTCTGGCCACGGATTGCTCCGGCCTGGTGCAGCAGGCCCTGTTCGCCTGCGGCCTCGCCGGTCCGCGCCATTCCGACGGCCAGGCCCAACTCGGCGTCGCGGTTTCGCGTGACCAGGCCCGGCGCGGCGACATCGTCGTCTGGCTGAACGTCTCCAGCGACCACAGCTGGACCGGTCATTCGGCCTTCATGCTGGACGAGACCCGCGTCATCCACGCCACCGGCTTTCACGGCGAAGTGACCCTCGAGGCTTTCGCCGAGGCCGATGCCCGCTATCTGGCCGACGGCTTCGAGCCCGCCGTCCTCCGGCGTCTCTGATCCAGCCTCCGCGCTCCCCGGCGAGACGGGTGTCCCAAACGAAACAGGCGGCCCCGGAGGACCGCCTGCTCGAAGCCTGAAATTTTGGCTAGGCCCTTAGTTCCCCGGAGCGGCGCTCGTCGCGGCCGGCGGAGCGACCGGGGTCGTCTGGGTCGGCGACGCGCCTGCGGCCGTGGCGTCGGTCGGAGCCGCGCCGGCGGGGCCGCCCGATCCGGCGGTGGCCGTTTCGGCGCCCGGGGCGACGGCGCCCTCGGCGGGAACTTCACCCTCGGCCGGAGCGGCGCCGGGCTGACGCGCGGGATCCGACGCGGGGATCGCAAAGCCGGCCGAACCCTGGCTGCGCAGATAGGCGATCAGATTGATTCGGGTCGGGGTGTCGCGCAGACCGGCGAACGACATCTTGGTGCCGGGGACATAGCGGTTCGGCGCAGTGATGAACTGGTCCAGTTCGTCATAGCCCCAGGCCGGGGCCGCGGCCTTGTGGGCGGCCATGGCGTCCGAATAGGCGAAGCCGGCGCGGTGCATGACCGGACCACCCACGACGCCGAACAGGTTCGGGCCGATGCCGTCGGCGCCGCCCGCGGCGATGTTGTGGCAGGCCTGGCAGCGCGCGAAGGCGGCTTCACCGGCGGCCAGGTCGGCGGCCGGCAGAACCATGCCCCAGTCCGGCGCCAGCTCGACCTCGGCGGGGCCGCTGGCGGCTTCTTCCGGCGCGTCGACGAAATAGCCCATCTTCTCAGGCGCGTGCGTCGCATAGACCGCGCTCGAAACCTGCTGGACCACCAGGATGGCGAACACCGTCCCCAGGCCCGCACCGAAAATCTTGTTCAACTTCAGATCGCCGCTCATCGCGTCGTCGCATCCCGCTTCTAGAGGCCCGGCCGGCTCGACAAACCGGGCGAAATCTTGATTGGCGGTCTCTTACACGCTAGCGCCGCCTTCGCAACCGGCCCCTGACCTCACTTTGAGCGTCCGGACGTCGCATGACCGGAAGGCCTGCCGTGACGCCTTTGATACTGATACCGACTCGCATGTCGGCGACCCGCCTTCCGGGCAAGCCGCTGGCCGATATCGGCGGCAAGCCCATGGTGATCCGGGCCTGGGAACAGGCCGTCCGGTCCGGCCTGCCGGTCGCCGTCGCGGCGGGCGACCAGGAGATCGTCGAGGTCATCGAGGCCGCGGGCGGACGCGCGGTTCTGACGGATCCGGCCCTGCCCAGCGGCTCCGACCGGGTCCTGGCGGCGCTGGAAGCGCTGGATCCCGACGGCGACTATGATTCGATCATCAACCTGCAAGGCGACATGCCGTTCGCCGACCCCGGCATCGCCACCGCCTGCGCGGCCCTGCTGCACGGCGAGCCGGGCTGCGACATCGCCACCCTGGTCGCGCCCGAAGCCGATGTCTCGGACCGGTCCAACGTCGATGTGGTCAAGGCGGTGCTGGCGATCGCGCAAGGCGAGAAACATGGTCGCGCCCTCTATTTCACCCGCTCGACCCTGTACGGCGACGCCCCCGTCTGGCGTCACATCGGCGTCTACGGCTACCGCCGCGAGGCCCTGAAACGCTTCTGCGCCGCCCCGCCTTCGCCGCTGGAGCAGCGCGAGAAGCTGGAACAGCTGCGGGCGCTGGAACTGGGCCTGTCGATCTGGGCGGCCGTGATCGACGCGGCGCCGATCTCGGTGGACAATCCGGCGGACCTCGAGGCGGCCAGAAAGTTGGTCTGACACGCAGTTTTCTCCCTCCCCCTCGGGGGAGGGTGGTCGGAGCGCAGCGAAGACCGGGTGGGGGCGGCAAGGCAAGATCACCAAGGCCTGTATCCGTGTCACCCTGCCGCCCCCACCCCGTCGCTGCGCGACGCCCCTCCCCCGAGGGGGAGGGAGAACGCGGTGCCCTATTCCACCTCGAACCCGTCCACCCAGGCCTGGATCAGCGTCCGGGCGATGGCGAATTTCGGCGGGGCCTTGATCTCGTGAGCGCCGGCCAGCACCGCGCGCGCCTCGTCCTTGGTCAGCCAGGCGACCTCTTCCAATTCGGTCATGTCCGGGGTCGCGTTCGCGTCCGACACCTCGGCGATCAGGCCGATCATCAGTTGCGACGGAAAGGGCCAGGGCTGGCTGGAATGATAGCGGACAGCCGTCACCGTCAGCCCCGCCTCCTCCTTGATCTCGCGGGCGCAGGCCTCCTCGATCGTCTCGCCGGGTTCGAGGAACCCCGCCAGGGCCGACATCCGCCCCGCCGGCCAGGCCGCCTGACGCCCGAGCAGGCAGCGCCCCTCGAACACCGGCAGCATGATGGTCACCGGGTCGACGCGCGGGAAATGTTCGACCGTGCAGGACGGGCAGACCCGCCGCCAGCCGCCCGCCGTCGATTTCGTCTCATGCCCGCAGTTGGCGCAGAACCCGTGCTTCCGCCGCCAGTCGAACAGCGACTTGGCCCCGCCCGCCATGGCCGCCTCGGCGCCCGACAGCACTGCCGCCGCCTCGCGCAGTCCGGTGAAGGCGCCCAGACCCTTGATCGGCCCCTCGGCCGGATCCGACGGTCCCTCGAACTCCACGGCGAACATCGGCGCGGACTTCCACAGCCCCAGGAAGACCTCGCGATCGGCGTCGCGGATCACCTCGCGCGCATGGGTCAGGGCCAGCCAGGCCAGGCGCGGCCCGTCGGCATGATCCTCCAGCAGCGGCTGCCCCTCCCAGAAGACCATGGCGAGCGCATCCGCGCTTTCGCCCTGTTCGACCAGCCATTCGGGCGTGTTGCGGAAGTCTCCGGCGCGGTCCAGCGGATTGCCGGCGAAGGTATTGAGGAGGGGAAGGGCCATGTCGGCTTCCTACCCGCCTTCTTCGCCGCCGGGGAGAGGTGCCTTGATCTCGCCGTCGCGATTCGCGATATGGACCTCGGAGATCGCGGGCGAAGGCTTCGCCAACCTGGTCAGGGCCGGAAGGCAGCAGCCACAACGAATTCCCCTTCGGGTCGCGGTCTCCACTTCCATTTGTGTTGCGCTACCGCTCGACGCGCGGCGTCTCGCTGCTTGAGCAGCATTTTAGTGCGCTAACGCTCGCGACGCGGTCGCTTGCTGCTTGAGCGCGGGAACCTTGGCCGCTCCCGTCCGCTCCCTTGGCCAGTTCAACCGGAGCGACCCCATGAGCATTCTCGGCAATATCCTCGGCAAGATCTTCAACCGCGACAAGCCGGCGCCCAGCGCTCCGCCCCAGCCCGCCCCGACCGCGACGCCCGTCCAGCCGCCGGTCACGACCGCCGCCGCCGTCGCGCCCCAGCCCGCCGAGCCCGTCGATGTCGCCGGCATCCTCGACTTCAAGAACAGCGTCCGCGACGAGAAGCTGAACTGGCAGACGTCGATCGTCGATCTGATGAAGCTGCTGGGCATGGAAAGCTCGCTGGCCGAACGCAAGGCACTGGCCGACGAGCTCGGCTACACCGGCGACACGTCCGACAGCGCGACCATGAACATCTGGCTCCACAAGCAGGTGATCCAGAAGATCGTCGACAACGGCGGCCAGTTGCCCCGCGATATGACGTCCTGATCGCACAAGGACTCTACGGACCGTCTTACACGCGGTAAGACGGTCCCATGACCGACGTCGACCTTGATTCCGGAGATCCGCCCTGGGCGGAAGACGACGCTCCCGAGCGCGACGAGAACACCGACGACATGTTCGGCGCGCCCGCCCCTGCGCCCGCCTCCGCGCCTGCTGTCGAAGCGAAACCTGTCAAACCCATCCCCGT
Source organism: Brevundimonas sp. TWP3-1-2b1 (assembly GCF_049896165.1). Taxonomy (NCBI): domain Bacteria; kingdom Pseudomonadati; phylum Pseudomonadota; class Alphaproteobacteria; order Caulobacterales; family Caulobacteraceae; genus Brevundimonas; species Brevundimonas sp. TWP3-1-2b1. The sequence continues at coordinate 80,498 of NZ_JAFCTT010000004.1, forward strand.
CTCCACGCCCGCCCCGGTGGAAGGCGACCGTGAGGCCTATACCGTCCTCGCCCGCAAATACCGGCCGAAGACCTTCGAGGACCTGATCGGTCAGGAGGCCATGGTCCGGACCCTGACCAACGCCTTCGCCACCGGCCGCATCGCCCACGCCTTCATGCTCACCGGTGTCCGGGGCGTCGGCAAGACCACGACAGCCCGTTTGCTGGCCCGCGCCCTGAACAACGAGACCGACGTCATCGACAGGCCGTCTTTGACCCTGACCGCCTTCGGCCGCCACGACGCGGCGATCATGGCCGGCCAGCACATGGACGTCATGGAGATGGACGCCGCGTCCCACACCGGCGTCAACGACATCCGCGACATCCTGGAGAGCGTCCGCTACGCGCCGGTCGAGGCCCGCTACAAGGTCTATGTCCTCGACGAAGTCCACATGCTGTCGAACCAGGCCTTCAACGCCCTGCTGAAGACGCTGGAAGAGCCGCCGCCCCACGCCAAATTCATCTTCGCCACCACCGAGATCCGCAAGGTCCCGGTGACCATCCTCAGCCGCTGCCAGCGGTTCGACCTGCGCCGCGTCGAGCCGGAAATCCTCGTCGAACACCTGGCCCGGATCGCCGGCAAGGAGGGGATGAAGGTCGAGGATGACGCCCTGGCCCTGATCGCCCGCGCCGCCGAGGGCTCGGTCCGCGACGGCCTGTCCCTGCTCGACCAGGCCCTCGTCCAGGGCGAACGTGGCGAGCCGGTCGCCACCGACGTCGTCCGCGACATGCTGGGCCTGGCCGATCGCAGCCAGACCATCGCCCTGTTCGAACAGATCATGGCCGGGCGCACGCCCGAGGCCATCGAGACCTTCCGCACCCTCTACGGTTACGGCGCCGACCCGGTTCAGGTGACCAACGACCTGCTGGAACACTGCCACGCCGCCTCGGTCGCCAAGATGCTGGGCCCCAACGCCACCCGCCTGCCCAATGATCAGGCCCAGCGTCTGGCCGCCATGGGCGCGGCGGTCTCGGCCGGGACCCTGTCGCGGACCTGGTCGATGCTGCTCAAGGCCCTGGACGAGGTGCGGCGCGCGCCGTCCCCCGCTGACGCGGTCGAGATGGCCATCGTCCGCCTCGCCTACGCCGCCGACCTGCCCGGCCCGGAAGAGGCGCTGAAGAAGCTGCAGAACGGCGGCGTCCCCGGCGGCTCCGGCGCGCCGCGCGGCGGCGGGGGAGGGGGCGGAGCCTCGGCCCAGCTGGCCATGCGTCCGGCGGACCAGCCCAGCCTGCCCGATCCCCAGACCTTCGAGGCCGTCGTCGCCCTGATCGGCGAGAAGCGCGAGATCGCCCTGCAGATGGACGTGCAGCGCTACGTCCGTCCCGTGTCGTTCAAGCCCGGGACCCTGACCTACGAGCCGGTCGACGGCGCCCCGGCCAACCTCGCCACCCGCCTGTCCTCGCGGCTCAAGGACTGGACCGGCCGCCAGTGGTTCGTGGTCGCCAACGGCCAGGGCGGCGGCGAGACCCTGATCGAGGTCGAGAAACGCGGCCGCGCCGAGGACCGCGCCGAGGTCGAGGCCGATCCTTTTGTCATGGCGGTGCTGGCCGCCTTCCCCGGCGCCGTCGTCGGCGAGATCAGGACCCTGGCGCCCTCCGTCGAGATGCCGGCGATCCCGGATGAGGCGGATAGCGACGACGACTGACCCTCCCCAGGAGCGAAGCGAACGGGGGAGGGGGACCGCGCGAAGCGTGGTGGAGGGGGCGGAACCACGCACCGTGTCCGGGGTCGCCCCCTCCACCCCCGCGCAAGCGCGCGGCGGTCCCCCTCCCCCGCTGGCGCGAGGGAGGATTGAGCCCTATCTAGAGCTCATGAAAGATCTCAACGCCCTGATGCAGCAGGCCCAGGCGATGCAGCAAAAGCTGCAGGACGCCCAGGCGAAAATGGCCGAAACCACTGCGGACGGAACCTCCGGCGGCGGCCTCGTCACGATCGCCCTCAAGGGCGCCGGCGAGGTGACCTCGGTGAAGATCGACGACAGTCTGATGGTCCCGGGCGACACCGAGATCCTGTCCGACCTGATCGTCGCCGCCCACGCCGACGCCAAGCGCAGGCTGGACGCCGTCAATGGCGAGCTGATGCGCGAGGCCGCCGGCCCGATGGCGGGGATGAACATCCCCGGCATGCCCAAGCTGTTCTAGACCTTGACGGGCACACCCCTTTTTTCCGCTCATCCCCGCGAATGCGGGGACCCAGTGCTTTGGGCGATGGGGGGCAGGAGCACGAACCCTGACCCCCATCCCTCGCACCCTGCCTCACGACAGAACTGGGTCCCCGCATTCGCGGGGATGAGCGGAGTTTGTGGTTCGGCCATGAGTGGAACGGGACAGGTCTGAGTGGCCGCCTCCGCCGGACCCGAGATCGAGCGACTGATCGCGCTCCTGGCCAAGCTGCCGGGGCTCGGTCCCCGTTCGGCCCGGCGCGCGGCCCTGGCCCTGTTGAAGAAGCGCGAACAGCTGCTCGAACCCCTCGCCGCCTCTCTGGCGGAGACGGCGGCCAAGGTCGTGTCCTGCTCCGTCTGCGGCGCCCCCGACACCCGTAATCCCTGTTCGATCTGCTCCGACCCGAGCCGGGACAACGCCCTGATCTGCGTGGTCGAGGAGGCGGGTTCGCTGTGGGCCATGGAACGATCCGGCGCCTTCCGCGGCAAATATCATGTGCTCGGCGGGCTCCTGTCGGCGCTCGACGGAGTCGGTCCCGAGGCCCTGCGTGTTTCGGAACTCGTCGGCCGGGTGAAGGGCGGCGAGGTGCGCGAGGTCGTCCTGGCCCTGCCCGCCACCGTCGACGGCCAGACCACGGCCCATTATCTCGCCGACCGCATCTCGGCGACGGGGGCCGGGAACGCGGTCGAGATCACCTCCCTGGCTCGAGGCGTCCCCGTGGGCGGCGACCTCGACTGGCTCGACGACGGCACCATCGTCCAGGCGCTTCGGGCGCGACGACCGGCGTGATATAGATCGGTTATGGCTGACGACCTGACCAGACCGGCGAGCGACCTCTACGAGCGGGACTATGTCGCCTGGGCGGAGGCTCAGGCATCCGCGTTGCGGTCTCGAAAGGGCGGCGAGAATGCTCTCGACTACGACAATCTCGCCGAGGAGATCGAAGATTTGGGCAAGTCCGAGCAACGTGCCTGCGAAAGCCAGATCGAGAACATCATCGAGCATCTGCTGAAGATCGAATTCGTTGGTCCGGCGGAGACAATCCCGCACTGGAGCAAAGAACTTCGGGGCTTCAGGCGCGAGCTTTCCAAACGCCGGACGGCGACGATCGACAACAGGCTGCAACTCGAACTGGCGGATGCCTTCGACTACGCGGTCAAATCGCTTGTCACAGGTCGTATACTCCCCGCCGCCGACGAGGGGTTCGAGGTGGCTCCCGGTTACAGTTGGGACCAGATTATCGACCCGGACTGGTATCCTGTCCCGCGCTACGCGGGCTGACAGCTCCCTGCGTCCGTTTCCGGCGTAGCAAGCGGCTATAGGGGAAACGATGGACCCTCCAACGCTTCAGTCCCGGTCGGAGGCTCCGGACGCTCCGGCCTCTTCGGACGCTTCGGACTGTGTTTTTGGAGTCCGGATCGACCGTGGCCCGCCGCCCCGACTCTCGCTAAGGAACGGAGCATGAACACGCTCTCGATCGTCCTCGCCGTCGTTTCGCTGGTCCTCGCGGCCGGCTTCCTGTGGGCCTTCCTCGGCTGGCAGAAGGCGATGAACGCCCTGACGTCGGCGCAGGAAAAGGTCGCCCTGATCGAGGAAAGCCGCACCACGATGGGCGAACTGTTGCGCGCCCAGGCCGCCCAGTCGGCCCAGGTCATCGCCGACCAGATGGTCACCCGCGCGACCGAGACCTTCCAGGCCCAGGACCGCGTCGCCCGCGAGCGGATGGAGGCCCAGCTGAAGCCTGTCGCCGACACCCTGGCCAAGTTCGAGACCCAGGTCGCTGCGCTTGAGAAGGCGCGGGCGGAGGAGACCGGCACGCTCAAGGAACAGCTCTCGGCCCTGATGATCGCCTCGACCGCCACCCGCGACGAGGCCAAACGGCTGACCGAGGTCCTGCGCGGCAACACCGGCCGGCGCGGCCGCTGGGGCGAACAGACCTGCCGCAATGTGCTTGAGGCCGCGGGCATGGCGGGCCGGTTCGATTTCACCGAACAGTCGTCCAGCGCCAATGACGAGGGTCGTCAGATGCGGCCGGACTTCCTGGTGCGGTTGCCGGGCGGCGGCCTGTTCGTCATCGACGCCAAGGTGCCGCTGGCCTTCCCCGACGCCGCCGAGCCGGACGACGAGGCGCGCGATGCGGCCATGTCGGCGCGCAACGCCGCCAGCATCAAGAACCATGTCCGCGACCTGGCCGCGAAGGCCTATCAGGACCAGTTCAAGCCCAGCCCCGACTTCGTCGCCCTGTTCGTGCCCTCTGACGCCTTCCTGTCGGCAGCGCTGGATCGCGAGCCGGAACTGATGACCGACGCCATGGCCCGGCGCGTCATCATCGTCACCCCCTCGACCCTGTTCGCCCTGTGCAAGGCCGTCGCCTATGGCTGGCGCGCCGAGGAGCAGTCGAGGAACGCGGACGAGGTCGCGAAACTGGGCAAGGAACTCTACAAACGCCTGTCAGTCATGGGCGGCCATATCTTCGGCGTCGGGCGGGCGCTGGAACAGGCCGTCGGCAAGTACAACCAGTTCGTCGGTTCGCTGGAGAGCCAGGTCATGGTCTCGGCCAAACGGTTCGAGGACCTGCAGGTCGATCACGAGGGCAAGGAGCTGCCCCAGTTGACCGCCATCGACCAGGCGCCGCGCGTCCTCAGCCGTCCGGAACTGATCCACGACAAGGCCGCCGGGGCCTGATTGACCGTCGCCCTGTCGTCTGACAAGGTCGCTTGACATCGGCTGCCACGAGTGTAAAACAGCCTTGTCATTGCGATGAGGATGCGTGTCATGGCTCGGGAAGCTCGAGTGTCGGAACAACCGCTGAGGCGCTACGGGGCCGTCATGGGTATCTGCGTCCTGGCGGGCATGGCTGCCGGCGCAGTGGCCGGCGTCGTCAGCGCGACCTCCGACGAGGCCAGCCTCGGTGGCGCGGCCTTGATCGCCGCGGCCGTCGCCCTGGCCATGGCCGCCGCCCTCTGGGCCTGTTTCCGGTGGTGGAAGGGTCTCGATGAAGCCGCGCAGGAAGCGCACAAATGGGCCTGGTGGTGGGGCTCCACCGTCGGCCTGTGCTTCGCCGGCGTCATCCTGCTGACCCTGCTCTACGGCGCTGGCGATCTCGGCGAGGCGCCGATCAAGTCCATCCTGATGTTGGGGACCGCCATCGTCACGGGCTGCCAGATGGTCGGCTACAGCGTCGCCTGGGCCGCGTGGTGGCTGAGGCGGCGGTGACCGCATGAACAACCATCTCAGAACCCTGCGCGCCGACCGGGGTTGGAGCCAGGCCGACCTGGCCGCCGCTCTGGGCGTCTCGCGCCAGACCGTTAATGCCCTGGAGACGGGCCGCTACGACCCCTCGCTGCCGCTCGCCTTCAAGATCGCACGCGTCTTTGAACAACCGATCGAAGCCATCTTTTCGGACACAGGAGCCTGAGCCTCATGTCGCGTTCTGAAATCTCGACCCAGCCGCTCGTCGTCAAGATCCTCGGCGGTCTGGCCCTGGCCGCCGTCGGCGCCCTCACGGGCGCCGCCCTCGCCAACGCCATCGAGGGTCGCAACATGCCGTGGGCCGACAGCCTGGCCCTGGCCATGGCCGTTGCCCTGATCACCATCGGCGTCCTGAGCGCCATCACCATGGCCCTGCGCCCATCGACCGTGCCCAAGGGCTGCGGGGTTCTGCAGATCGTCGTCTTCCTGCTCGCCGGGGCGATGTTCCTGGCGCCCATGTACGCCTCGGCGTTCGTTACGGCCGACACTGTGTTTGCCGGCATCGCGGTCCTCCTGGCCGTGCAGACCGTGGCCAACGTCATGCTCTGGCGACGCGCGGACGAGATGCTGCGACAGGTCATGGCCGAGACCAGCGCCATCGCCTTCTGGGCCCTGCAGACCGCCCTGTTCCTCTACGCCGCCGCCGAACGGCTGGGACTCGTGGACACGATCAGCGGCTGGGGCCTGACCGGCATCCTGATGGCCGTATACCTCGTGTCTTCCATCGCCGCCGCCGCTCGCCGCGGCATTCACTGACCGCCCTTCCCGAACCGCAGGATTTTGCAGCATGACGCTCATCAGCCGCCTGAAGACCACCACCGTCTCCATGGGCAGGACCGCCGTCGGCGTCGCCCTCGGGATCAGCCTCGCCGCAGCCCTGCTGGCCGGAGCGCCAAAGGCCTTCGCCCAGGACGCCTCCCCGGCTCACGACCACGCCGCCATCGTCCAGGCGGCCGGCGAGGGCCCGGCCCTGTGGTCCATCTCCGACGCCGATTCGACCATCTACCTGTTCGGCACGGTCCATGTGCTGCGCCCCGACACGCCCTGGGGCTCGGCCATGGTCGACGCCGCCTTCGACGCCAGCCAGAATGTCATCTTCGAGATATCCAATCCCGACGATCAGTCGGCGCTGATGCCTCTGATCCAGCAATACGGCCTGTCGCCCCAGACCCCGCTGTCCAGCCTGCTGACGGCCGAGGAACTGGCCCATCTCGATGTCGCCGCGCGCTCGATCGGCGGCAGCGCCGCCCAGTTCGACCCGCTTCGCCCCTGGCTGGTGGCCCTTTCCCTGTCGGTCGCCCCGCTGGTGAAGGCCGGCTACGATCCCGCGTCGGGCGTTGAACTGATCCTCAAGCATCGCGCCGAGGAGGCCGGCAAGCCGGTCACCGGGATGGAGACCATCGGCCGGCAGGTCGAGATACTTGCCGGCCTGTCGCAGGACACCCAACTGGCCTTCCTGCGTTCGACGCTAGAGGATTTCGACGAGGCCACGACCGAGCTCGACGCCCTCGTCGATGCCTGGGCCACCGGTGATGTCGAGGCGATCGATCGTATCGGCGTGGCCGAGATGAAGGCGGAATCGCAGGAGGTCTATGACGCGCTGCTGGTCCGCCGAAACACTGCCTGGGCCGACCAGATCCAGACCCTGCTCGCCGGGTCGGGCACGACCTTCATCGCCGTCGGCAGCGCCCATCTCGCCGGCGACGACAGCGTCCAGGAAATCCTGGAAGCGCGCGGCGTCGAGGTCGCGCGCCGGTAGCGGACTTCAACGACAGGGGCAGGATCGGCGGCGATCAGCACGACCTCGTCCGCTGCCCGGGCGCTGCGAGGACGAGAGTGGTCGCCATGCAGCGCTCCATTGCCGGGCTTCGAACAATGGCCTAATTGCCCCCCTGCGACAGGTTCCCCAGTGATGGGGATGAAAAGGGAACTCAGGTGTGAAACCTGGGCTGCCCACGCAACTGTAAGCGGCGAGTCCGCGCACCAATAGCCACTGGGTCCCGAAGGCGAAAGCCGGAGAGCCTGGGAAGGCGGTGCGCACCGGCATTGACCCGCGAGCCAGGAGACCTGCCCGTCGTGGTCGTCCTTCGCGCGGACGTGGTGTGCCGAGCGAAACGGGGTTTTTCCCGAATGGCGACGTCTGTTGGGCCGCGCATCGCTGCGCGGTCGCGACCGGGCGCGTCTCCATGTCCGATCGTGGCCGTTCTGCGCGCCGGCTCGTTGTCAAACGAGGGATTGGACCCATGAGAAACGAACTGATCATCAGCGCCGCCACGGCTGCGCTCCTGCTCGCCGCCAACGCCGCGAGCGCACAACCCGCCCCATCCGTCACCGACCCCAGCCTGCTGGACGACGTGGTGGTCACCGCCAACCGCTCGGCCCAGTCAGCCGCTCGCGTCGGCCAGTCGGTCACCGTCCTGACGACCGAAGACATCAGGACCAGCCAGGCGGTCGGCGTCGCCGACCTGCTGGCCCGCACGCCGGGCGTGACCCTGTCGCGCAACGGCGGGATCGGCTCCCCAACCTCTCTGCGTATCCGCGGCGCCGAGACGGACCAGACGGTCGCGGTCATCGACGGCGTCAAGCTGAACGATCCCTCGGGCACCGGCGGCGGCTACAATTTCGGCAACCTGCTCGTCGGCGACATAGCGCGCATCGAGGTGCTGCGCGGCGCCCAGTCGACCCTGTGGGGCTCCCAGGCCATCGGCGGGGTAGTCAATATCGTGACCGCCGGACCGACCCGCCCGTTCCAGGCCGGCATCGACGCCGAGGTCGGTTCGCGCGGCACGACGTATCTGCGCGGCAACATAGGCGGGGCCACCGAGCGCGCGACCTGGCGGCTGGCTGCGTCGCACTACGAGACGGAGGGTTTCTCGGCCTTCGCGCGTGGAAGCGAGAAGGACGGCTACGAGAATTTCGGGCTGAGCGGCCGAGCCAACGTCCGCATCCTGGAAGGCGTCTCGCTCGACTTGCGCGCCGTCTATTCGGACGGAACCGTCGAGGCCGATGGCTTCCCCGCGCCCCTGTTTGCCTTCGGCGACACGCGCGAGACATCGAGCACCAAGGAGTTGGTCACCTACACGGGCCTGAACGTCGACCTGTTCGACGGCCGCCTGGGCAACCGGGTCGCCTATGCCTACACCCGCACGGACCGGGCGCTGCTCAATCCCGATCAGGCGGCGACCAATGTCACCTTCGCCGCCGAGGGTCTGAACAAGCGCTACGAGTACCAGGGCGTGCTGGATATCCGCAAAGGCTGGACCGCGACGTTCGGCGCGGAGCACGAGGACAGCGCTTTCAGCTCCGCCTCGCCATCCTCGTTCACCCCGAACCCTGTGCCGGCGACGGCCGAGGTCGGCCTCGACGGCGTCTATGCTCAACTGCAGGCGGAGGTCGTCGACGGCCTGACCCTGACGGGCGGCGTGCGTCGGGACGAACACGACACCTTCGGCGGCAAGACCCTCGGCCAGGCGGCCGCGGCCTGGTCTCTCAACGACGGCTCGACCGTCGTGCGGGCCAGCTTCGGCCAGGGCTTCAAGGCGCCGAGCCTGTATCAACTCTACAGCGACTACGGGAACACGGCTCTGCAGCCGGAAGAGGCGGATGGCTGGGACGCGGGCATGGAACAGCGTCTGCTGGACGGTGCTCTGATTGTGTCGGCGACCTGGTTCGCGCGCGAGACGACCAACCAGATCGACTTCGTGTCCTGCTCCGGCACGGTGACGCCGGCGGCGGCGCCCCTGTGCTTCCGCAATGGGGTGCGCCGGTTCGGCTACTACAACAACGTCGCCCTGACCGAGGCGGACGGTTTCGAACTGGCGGGGGACTATGAGATCGGGTCCTTCCGGGTCAATGCCAACTACACCCGGACCAACACCGAGAACCGCACCCCGGGCGCCAACCTGGGTCGTGAACTGGCGCGGCGTCCCAGGGATGCGGCCAACCTGACGCTCGGCTATGTCTGGCCGTTCGGACTGTCGACCTCGGTCGCGGTCCAACGCGCGGGCGACAGCTTCGACAACGCCTCGAACGCCGCGCGTCTGAAGGGTTACACCCTGGTCGATCTGCGCGCGTCCTACCCGATCAACGAGACGCTGGAGGTCTATGGTCGGGTCGAGAACGTCGGCGACGAGGTCTATGAGACCACCCGCAACTACGGCGTCGCGGGGCGTGGGACCTTCGTCGGCGTGCGCGCCCGGTTCTAGGCGATGTCGGGCGCCATTCCTCACGGCGGGCGACTGGCCGAGGCGCGGAGGACGTATCCCTCCGCGCCGACGCCCTGGCTCGACCTTTCGACGGGAATTAATCCCGAGGGATGGCGCCGCAGGCGGGAGGCCGCCGCCGCCCGGTTCTTCGCGGTCATGGGTGATAGGACGATCGTGCTGCGGTCGTTCGGCAAGGTCCACGGGCTGGCAGGGGCGCGGCTTGTGTTCGTAGTGGCGAACTCCGAACTGGTGGCCCGGCTTCATGGCTGGATCGTTGGGCGGCCTGTCGGGACGGACGCCATCGCCTTGGAGATCGACTTCTGATGATGCTGGACAGGCGGATGGTGATGGGGGGCGGGCTGGCGATGACGGTCGGGTGCAGCGTCGCGCCCGGACCGCCCGCGCCGGTCTCGGCCGGTCGGTCGCAGCGGATCGTGTCGCTGAACCCCTGTCTCGACGTCATCCTGGTGCGGGTGGCGGACCGGGCCCAGATCGGGGCGCTGAGCCACTATGCGCGCGAGGACTATGGCTCGACCATCGCCGACATCGCCCGCACCCTGCCGTTTACCTACGAGACGACGGAGGAGGTGATCGCCCTGCGGCCGGACCTCGTCATGACGGGCCGGCACTCCTCGCTGGCGATGCGCAACGCACTGGATCGGCTCAATATCCCGACCGCGCTGTTCGACGTGCCCGAGACTGTCGCCGCCAGCCTGGAACAGGTGCAGGAGGTCGCCCGGCTGGTCGGCCATCCCGAGCGAGGCGAGGCGTTGGTCGCTGAGATCGGGGCCGCCCTGGCCGCCGCCGCGCCCGCGTCCGGAACGCGACCTGTGTCGGCCCTGGTCTTCATGCCGGGCGGGTTCGCCTCCGGGCCGGGGACGCTGATGGACGAGATGATGACCCGGATCGGCCTGACCAACGCAGCGTCGCGCTACGGCCTTCAACGCACGATGAACGTGCCGCTGGAAATGGTCGTGGCCGACCCGCCGGACATCCTGCTGTCCGGCGAAGCCTATCGCGGCGCACCGAGCCGGGCGGAGCGGGTGATGGAGCATCCGGCCCTGGCGCGCGTCGCCGGCGACATGCAGCGGGCTGTCTTCCCCGAACGTCTGCTGTTCTGCGGCGGCCCGGTCCTGATCCAGACGGCGGCCGCCTTGTCGCGTGCCCGCGACGCCGCATTGGCCAACCAGGTGGGGGCGAGGCACGCATGAAACCGATCAGCCGACCTCTTCTCTATGCGGGGCTGCTCGTGCTGCTGGTGATCCTGTCGGGGCTCAGCCTCATCGCCGGCAAGGTCTGGGTGCCGTTCAGCGCCTGGACCCAGCCGGACATTGATCCGCGCTGGGCGATCGTCTTCGAACTGCGTCTGCCGAGGACGGTCCTCGGCATTTTAGTCGGGGCGGCCCTGGGTCTCTCGGGCGCGGTGCTGCAGGGCTATACGCGCAACCCGCTCGCCGATCCGGGGGTGCTCGGCGTCTCGGCCATGGCGGCGCTGGGGGCGGTGCTGACCCTCTACTATGGCGTGACGGCCTATGCGCCCTGGGCCCTGCCGGTCGCGGCGGTCAGCGGGGCGCTGATCGGGGTCGCCATCCTGATGCTGTTGTCGGGATCGGCGTCGAGTCTGGTGACCTTCATTCTGGCGGGAGCCATCCTCAACATCCTGTCCAGTGCAGGCGTGTCGCTGGCCCTGTCGCTGGCGCCCAACCCCTGGGCGGTGAACGAGATCGTCGACTGGCTGATGGGATCTCTGGCGGATCGCAGCTTCGAGGAGGTGAAGATGGCGCTGCCCCTCATCGCCATCGGCTGCAGTCTCCTGCTGACCACCGGGCGAGCGTTGGATGCCCTGACGCTCGGCGAAATCGGAGCGCGGTCGCTGGGCATCTCCATGTCGAAGACGCGCTGGGTGCTGGCGCTCGGCGTGGGTCTGGCTGCGGGGGCCAGCGTCGCGGTGACGGGCGTGATCGGTTTCGTCGGACTGGTGACTCCGCATCTGCTGCGGCCGTTGGTCGGCGCCCGACCAGGGGCGTTGCTTGTTCCAAGCATCCTCGGTGGGGCGGTCATCGTACTGGCCGGAGACATTCTGGTGCGGATGACCCCGGCGGCGGGCGAGGTGAAGCTGGGGGTCGCCATGGCCGCGCTCGGCGCGCCGTTCTTTCTCGTTCTGTTGCTGCGCATGAGGAGGAAGATCGCGTGAGCGTGCTGTCCTGCACCGACCTGAATGTCCACATCGGCGGCAAGTCGATCCTGTCGGCCGTCAGTCTGTCGATCGAGGCCGGCAAGGTCACAGCCATCGTCGGCCCCAATGGCGCCGGCAAGTCGACCCTGTTGGCCTGCCTCGCGGGTTTGCGGGAGCCGACCTCGGGCGGGGCCCTGCTGGATAGCGTCCCCCTTTCCGGCATGAAGTCGCGCGACCGGGCGAAGCGCCTTGCCTTCTTGCCCCAGACGCCGGAGATCGCCTGGGCGGTCGAGGTGCGGACCCTGGTCGAGCTGGGTCGCACCCCCTTCATCGGCGCACGCGGTCAGTCCGAGGAGGACCATGCGGCCGTGGATCGCGCGATGGCCGCCGCCAATGTCATCGCGTTCGAACACCGCATCGTCGACACCCTGTCAGGCGGCGAGCGGGCGCGGGTGCTGATTGGGAGAGCGTTGGCCGGAGAGCCCGAATGGCTGCTGGCCGACGAGCCCCTGACCGGCCTCGACCCGGCGCATCAGCTTGACGCCGCGGCCCTGTTCCGCCGGTTGGCGGACGACGGCGTCGGCATCGTGGTGACCCTGCACGACCTGTCGATGGCGTTGCGCATATCTGACCGGATCATCGTCCTGGCCGAGGGCGGCGTCCTGGCCGACGAGCCGCCGGCGACCGCCCTGTCGCCCGAGGTGCTGAGGCGCGCCTATGGCGTCGAGGCGACTCTCACCCAGGGGCCGGGCGGTCCTCTGATCGACGTGATCAGCCGTGTGACCCTGCCTCGTTAGAGTGGACACTTTTCTCCAACTCCGAAAAACTGGCATAGGCGTCCAGTGAAACGGGGAGGATCAAAACCACGCCGCCCCGAAGGGCCAGGTGCTGGAGCGGGCGGCGGGAATCGAACCCGCACGAAAAGCTTGGGAAGCTTTCATTTTCGGTTACAAAACAGCCCCTTGGATGCAAAATGATCCTGGCGCTTTACGACGCCCAAGCTTCGGCAACGTAATGCCTGCCGCCTGAACGGCCGAGCCATCCAGGGCCTGAAACAATCCGGTAAATGTCTGAGTCTGACTCTTTGCTGCGGTTCGGAAGGTCCGCTTGGCGGTCCGAAGCCGATGACTTCTCCCGACCCATAGCAGACCTTGGCAGGCTCAGTCTTTTGCTTCAGGCTTAGCGTTCTTCGCGCGATGGGTCAGTGCGGGTAGAGGATTGAGATGATGCGAAAGCTGTTGCTCTATCTGATTGGCCTGACTTTTACTTCGTTGGTCGCCACAGCGGCCCGGGATGCTGTGGGGAGGGAACAAGCGTGGGACCAACTGCCGTTGCTTTACGCGATTATGTTCGGCAGCTTTATCCTGACGCTTGCGGTAGTGCGGCTGCAAAGTCGAAGCCATGGCTCGGCAAAAAATACCGGAGAGCGACTGTCTGCTTTCCATCCGAGGCGACGGTCGGCTCCCGACCCTTAGCGGACCTTAGTCGTAGTCGTTTCCAGCTTCGTCGATTGACCGGACGCGCAGATCACAGATACCGGCGGCGGTATGCAGTAGAGACAGCCGATTGCCCGCTTCTGGGTCCTCCCAAGTGATTATCTTCAGAATGGCTTGGTCGCTTACGTCCGTCGGCTGCCCATGCTCGGCGAGCAGGCCGTCGACGAGGGCGTCGCATTGCCGAAAGGGCACGTCGAACCGAATGAAGGTCAAACCGTTCGGGCCGTAGAAATACTCCGCTTCGAGTTCGATTGCCCTGTCTGAAATCAGGCAACCTCAGCCTCCCACGCGGACGCCGCCTCGGCGCGAAATCGCCGAAGTGTCGGTCTGTTGATGAAATGGCGCTGGAGGTTGAACGTATTGTAGATCGGCGTTTGGATGGTGAGGAACCTCTGGACGGAGGCTTGGAATTTGAACCTCTGCTGCTGGCGTTCTCGTGGTCGAATCGGCAGGTGTGGTTCTCAGCCCGGTTGTTCTCCCGAAGCCGACCCGGCCGACGCAGATGCCTCGGATCCAGTTGATCCAGAGCCACTCCGTACGACGCCAGGCCGTCGGTCGTGATCGTCTCCGGCGCTCGACCGGCTGGTTGTGTAGGAGGCGCTTCAGCAGCTTCATCGCCGCCTCTGTGTCCCGCCGGCGCTGGACCACAAAGTCGAGGACTTCACCTTGGTCGTCGACCGCACGCCAAAGGCACATCCGCTTTCCGCCGATCCAGCAGACCATCTTGTCCAGGTGCCAGCGGGGCGGAGGGGCACACCGCCGCTTCTTGAGCCGCCGGGCGATCAAAGGGCCGAACTTGATGGCCCAGCACCGAATCGTCTCGTGGCTGACGTCAATCCGCCGCTGCGCGAGAAGCTCCTCGACGTCCCGGACACACAGGTTGAACCGGAGGTACAGCCAAACGGCATGGCGGATGACATCCGCCGGAAACCGGTGGCGCTTAAACGAGATCGGCTTCACGAAACTTCATCCCCGTCGGCGGCCAAGCCCGCTCCAAGTGGAGACAAGTAAGCTTTAGCCTGACAGCACCTCGCCCGTTGCCCGTCTCAGCCGTTGGGCTTCAGCACCACCTTGGTCCAGCCGTCGTCGCGGGCGTTGAAATGCTTGTAGGCGTTCGGGGCTTCGTCCAGAGAAAGCGTGTGAGAGATGATCTTGGACGGCGTCGCTTTGCCGGCGTGTATCAGATTTGCAAGGCGACGGTTGTAGGCTTTTACATTGGCCTGTCCCGTGCCGATCTTCTGGCCCTTGAACCAAAACGTTCCGAAGTCAAAGGCCATCTTGCCCTCCTTGGCCAAGTCGTCCTTGGCCCCGGGATCCTCGGGGATAAAGACGCCGACCACGCCGATGCCGCCAGTGGCCTTTGTCGAGGCGACGAGACAGTTCATCGTATAGTTGCTGCGTTCCTTGCCGTGGCGGTCGCAACACTGATAGCCAACGCATTCACAGCCCCGGTCGGTGCCCAAACCCTCGGTGGCGTCCAAGATGGCCTCGATTGGATCGACGTCCTTCATATTGATTGGAATGCCGCCCAACTCTTCGACTAATTTCAGGCGATCCGGCTGGTTATCAACCACGAAGACTTTGGACGCACCCTTGATTATCGCCGAATGCAAAGCCATCAGGCCGACAGGACCAGCACCGTAGATGGCGATAGTTTCTCCCGGCAGCAGTCCGGCCAGTTCGGTGGCGTGCCAGCCGGTCGGAAAGATGTCGGACAGCATGACATAGTCGCCCTCCTTTTCCTCGGCATCCTCGGGCAACACTAGGCAGTTGTAGTCGGCATACGGTACGCGCAGCATCTCGGCTTGGCCGCCTTGGAACGGACCCATGCCAGCGAAGCCATAGGCCGCGCCGGCAGTACCGGGATTGCACGTCAAGCAGAAGCCCGAGAGCCCACGTTCACAGTTGACGCAGAAGCCGCAGCCAACGTTGAAGGGCATGCAAACGCGGTCGCCCTTCTTAATCCGATCGACGGCAGAGCCGACCTCGATCACTTCGCCCATGTTCTCGTGACCGAACACTTTGCCGGCTTCGAAATTGGTGCGGCCCTCGTACATGTGCAAATCCGAACCGCAGATGTTGGTCGACGTTAGGCGGATGACGACGTCGGTGGCCTTCTCGATCCTGGAATCCGGGACTTCCTCGACGCTGACGTCGCAGGGGCCGTTGTAGACGACGGCTTTCATGGGCGTTTCTCCTTGTCCTGACCGAAATGGGCACGGGGAGAAGCGGACCGCGACCGCTATCGTTCCGGTGATGTCAGGTTAATCCCTCGGATCGAAAGTGAGGTGGCGCCGAAAAATCGGACAGGCGGTTAAGGTGGGTCAGACTGACGTGACCCCCTGAAACTTCTCCAGGAATAGCTAGAGTCCGCACCTCGAAAGGACGGACGGAATGAAGCGATCGAGATTTACGGAAGAGCAGATCATCGGGATCCTGCGCGAGCAGGAGACGGGTGTCCCGGTGGCGGACTTATGCAGGAAGCACGGGCTCAGCTCGCCGACGTTTTACAAGTGGAAGGCCAAGTTCGGTGGCATGGACGTGTCGGAGGCCCGGCGGCTGAAGACGCTTGAGGACGAGAACGCCAAGCTGAAGCGGTTGCTGGCGGATGCGATGCTGGACAACGTCGCGCTGAAGGATCTGCTGGGAAAAAAGTGGTGACGCCCGCCGCGCATCGAGAGGCTGTGGCGCACCTGCGATCGGTCTACGAGATGAGCGAGCGGCGGGCGTGCCGGGTTCTGGGCGTCGATCGTGCGAGCGTGCGCTACCAGGCCACGCGGCCGGACGACGGTGCCCTGCGGGATCGGCTGAAGGCGCTGGCCCAGGAGCGGCGGCGGTTCGGCTATCGCCGTCTGCACGTGATGCTTCGGCGCGAGGGCCATGCGGTCAACCGCAAGCGGGTCCAGCGGATCTACCGCGAGGAGAAGCTGATGGTGCGCCGGCGCGGTGGACGCAAACGCGCCATGGGCACGCGGCGTCCGCTGGAGGTTCCCCTGGTGGCCAACCAGCGCTGGTCGCTGGACTTCGTGTCCGACCAGATGACCGACGGGCGGCGGTTCCGGATCCTGACGGTGATCGACAACTGCACCCGCGAGTGCCTCGGGCTCGTCGCCGACACCTCGCTGTCCGGCCAGCGGGTGGCGCGAGAGCTGGACGCCATCATGCTTCGGCGCGGACGACCGGACACGATCATCAGTGACAACGGGACGGAATACACATCCAACGCCATCCTGGCCTGGGCCGACGAGACCGGCGTGGGCTGGCATTACATCGCGCCGGGCAAGCCCCAGCAGAACGGCTTCAACGAGAGCTTCAACGGTCGCCTGCGCGACGAACTGCTGAACGAGACGCTGTTCCGGTCACTGCCACACGCCCGGTCCGTGCTGGATGCCTGGCGGCGCGACTACAACGAAACCCGGCCGCACTCGAAGCTGGGATGGTTGACGCCCGAGGCCTATGCCAAGGCGCTCACCGGACACATCGGCCGGCCTGCTGCGCTGGTTGATGGCTGCTCAGACCGGCCTAATGCCACCCCAGCCAATCACGGCTCAGATCAACCAAGGACTCTCATTATGACTGGATGAGAAACGGGGTTAACGTCATCGGCGACCCCGGCCCCTGCCTGACTCCAAGCTGTGATTCCGACAGTTTCTTCATGGCTGAGAACGGCGGGTTCGTCTCACCGATGATCTCGACGGACCGCTTGATCCCAAAGCTGCATCGGAGGTGGCGGAAGGCGGAGGCGTGTCTGCAGGAGCGCTGCGGGGAGACCTAAGAAGGCCGCGTTCGCGAACATCTGTTTGGGAACACGGAACATCCGGGACATCGAGACCTTCATCTACGCAGAAGGAGAGACCGATGCGTTGGAAAAGGGTAATCTATTGTAGCAATGCGACGGTCTCGATGGAGAACGCACTCAACCTCGCCGAAATCCTTGGCGTGTCCGCACGCAATAACCAGCGCGATGAAATCACCGGCCTCCTCGCCCACGCCGGTGGCATATTCATCCAAGCCGTTGAGGGACCACCTCATGCCGTGGACGCGCTGATGGCCCGCCTGCGCTCCGACACGCGACATCGTGATTTAAGGGTGCTTGGGGAGGACGTCGCGTCCGAGCGCGCCTTCCCAGCTTGGGTCATGGAGACGCCGAAGATGAGGCCCGACCGGACACTTCTTCTGCGTGAGTTGGTCGAAAGCTGCGAAGTCTCGTACGGGACTGCTTTGAAGCTGATGCTCGAAATGGCCGATGACCAAGAATACTATTCGTCGTAACGGCTGACGCGGCTATTTGAAGGTTGAGCTTGCGTCGGTCGTCTAGCGGTGTCCATACTCATGAATGGGAAAGCTGCTCGACCGGCTGCTGGAAGGCTCCCACGCCTACCGCGTTAAGCGCGAGGCGGACGGATACACGCTCATCGCCGAACCTGATTACGTGGACGAGTTCAGCGATTTGGTGCGCGAAGCCGCCGACCATGCTGGCCACGACTGCATCGTCTTCACCACGAGCGATGGGCACCACGGCTACAGCCGGATGTTCGTTATGCCCATAGACGGCGGTTAGGCCGAACCATCTCGGGGGCTCTGTCAGCCCGAACTTAGCTTGGCGGTAAGCCGGATCGGCTCTGTCAGCCCAGACTTAGCTTGGCGGCAACACGGAACGGCCACCGCCGTCTGCATGGCCCGATCAACCAACCCGTTCCGCTACTTCGACAGCTCGCCGGAAGTGATCCGGACGGTCGTCATAATGTATGTGAAATTCCCGTTGTCTTTGCGGAACGTCGAAGAACTGTTGGGGGGATGCTGTCAGGTTAACCGCGCCAGGTCGAGAAGCGCCCTACCTAGTCTGAAGTCAAGCAACCGCGGCCGCCCAGACGGACGTTGCTTCGGCGCGAAAGTGACGAAGCGTGAAACTGCTGATCGGTGCTGACAGGTTAGCTTTTGCAAGTCGAAAGCCGCCCTGCCCTGCTTGAAATCAGGCAACGGCCGTCGCTCAAGCAGAGGCCGCTTCAACCCGAAAGCGCCGACGGCTGGCCACCAGGGGAACCTCCAGCGGACGCCGCGTGCCCATGGCACGTTTGCATCTACCGCGCCGGCGCACCATCAGCTTCTCCTCGCGGTAAATCCGCTAAATCCGCTTCTTGTTGGTACCATCGTCCCCATGATCCAGATGGGCGTTCCACCGGCACGCCCGCCGCTCGCTCATCTCGTAGACCGATCGCAGGTGCGCCAGGGGTCCCGACAGATGCCAGTCAGCATGCGCGCCAACGCATTGTTGTATAACGTGTTCAACCACCTAGGCTTCCTCTCGATGGGATCCGATTCTGAAGCCGATCCACATCCAGGGGGTCACGTCACTGTCAGCACCCTCTGAGGGCCTTGACCAAGGCGCGCTCGAAGCCGTCGGAGTTCGGGCCGGGCAGGGCTTCGAGCAGTCGACCGCTCTGGTACAGATCGAACACCTTCGGATGAACATAGGACGACCGGCAAACCGTTGGGGTATTGCCCAGGAGGCCCGCGACCGCCTTGACGCAGACGGCGATCCTGCGCTTCGCATCGGTGGGCGAGGCTGGCGGCTCCATGTAGCGAAGGACGCGCGCAGCATTCACGGTTCCGGCCCAAGTGCGAAAGTCCTTGGCCGAGAAGACGTCGCCCATGGTCTCGCGGATATAGGCGTTCACGTCGTCGGAGGTGATGGCGCACAGGACTCCATCGGCGTCGCGGTATTTGAACAACTGCTGCCCCGGCAGGTCGCGCAGGGACCGGACCACGGTCGCGAGCCGCCGGTCGCGCACCCGTACCTCGTGTTCGATTCCGCTTTTGCCCCTGAAGGCAAAGGTCAGGGCTGTTCCGGTCAGATCGAGATGGCGCTTGTTGAGTGTGGTGAGGCCGTATGAGCGGTTCTGCTTCGCATATTGGGCGTTGCCAACCCGGATCAGCGTCAGCTCCAGCAGCCGCACCGCCGTGGCCAAGACCTTGTCACGGGATACGCCGCGTCGGTTCAGGTCGGCCTCGACTCGTTCGCGCAGTTTCGGCAAGGCGCGGGCGAAGGCCGGCAGGCGTTCGAACTTGCTTTCCGAGGCATAGCGACTCCAGCTGTCGTGGTAGCGGTATTGTTTGCGGCCTTTCACGTCCCGGCCCGTGGCCTGGATGTGCCCCGTGGCGCGCGGGCAGATACAGACATCGGTCCAGGCCGGAGGGATGGCGAGGGCGCGGATGCGGTCCAGCACCTCGTGGTCGCGGATGAGCCCCCCCGCGCATCGTGATAGACGAAGCCCTTGCCCGATGCCGTGCGCTCAAAACCTGAATATTCGTCGTTCCAATGCGTGAGGCCATCGGGAACTTCGACTCGCGATCCGGCCTCCAGTGAGCCATGCGCCATCAGCGTCGCTTGCCCGTCGAAATCGCCGCCATCCCAGCCTTGTGTGTATTTGCGCAGCACCAACGTCGCGCGAAGACCACCAGTTCCCCTCGACCCGCCGCTCCAACAGCCAGAGCAGTATGAGACGGTCGGGGCAAAGCCGTTTCGATATCAGTTGGGGGTGACAAAAGCTCTCGCAGCCACGGCGCTTCTCTAGTTTAGCCGGGAGGCGGCTGAGCCGCGGTAAATATTGGCACCTAAATCCGAGCCGAAGCGGCATCTGTCTGGGCGGATGCTGTTGCCTGATCGAGCCAGGGATAGGGGCTTTCAAACTGCGAAAAGTCACCCTGACTGTCTATCGACGTTCACGGCGGGACCCCGCCCGATATGAAATAACGTATTCAATGATCGTAATATTTTGGGGCGAGACGGGGTCTCGACAGACGCCAGTCAGCATGCGCGCCAAAGGATTGTTATATAGCGAATTTAATCACCTAGGCCGCCGTCTCGATGGGGTCCGATTTCGACACCGATCCACACAGCCAGAACGAGAGGCCCTGCGTGATCTGAGCCCTGATTGGTTGTGGTTGCAATAGGCCGGCCTGCCGATGAAAAGTTGTCTGCGGCTGGAGTCCGCCGGCTGTGGCTTCACCCCGAGGCGATCTGTTTAGGAAGTGCGGTAGCGGAGTTCCAGCCTCCTCAGCGGATCACCGGGTCCCCATCCGCAATACGCCGAATTTCGTGGGCAATTTCCTCTGGCGAAAGGATGAAATCGATGCAGCCGCTCGCGATCGCGCTTTGCGGCATATCAGGCTGGACCGCAGTATCGACCTTTTGGGCAATCGTTATGCCTCCAACCTCTCGAATGCCACACAACGCCGCCGCACCGTCGCCATCAAAGCCAGAGACGATAACGGCGACAAGCTTGCCCGACCAGTTCTCCGTCAGCGAGCGCAGAAAGACCGTGATGACGTCGGGCCACCCCCTCGGTTTTGAGATCGGCTCCAATCTGAACTCACCGTTGAGGATGTGCAGATCACGGTTTTCCGGAATGATGAACACGCAGTTTGGGCGGACGACCAGCCGGTCTGAAATCAACTCCACAGGCATGGAAGTGAAGCCCGGAAGAATTTGGTGCAGCCTCGTAGCGACGGTTCGAATGTGATTTACGATGACGACCGCTATGCCTAGATCGCCCGGCAGATTTTTGAGTAGCCGGGTGTAGGCGTCGAGACCGCCAGCAGAGCCGCCGACACAGACGATCGGGAAGTCGTTCGCCATAACCTAGCCTACCTATGCAAATGGCAGAAAGCCGCGTGTCTACGCCAGCGCGCTCGCGTCCAAGACGCATTCACGGGCTCATCCTCGACAGTGGATGCTCAATCGCCGGTGACGCGGACTCAGGCCGGTAGCAGGTTTAGCAGCCGGCAGGCCAGCCCTCGATCACCTTTTTGGCCGGGCAATCGATGCGCCAAACGAGACCGGTCGGCGCGAAGTCAATCTCAGCTTCGCAGCCGAGGCTCATATTGGTCATTGAGTTGATTACGGTCGAGCCAAAGCCTTGACGCGAGGGGTTCGTGACCGGCGGACCGTCGCTCTCCACCCAAGACATCGTGAATCTTGGAATCCCCGCAGCATCGGAGTGCCGGCCCCAGCTGACGCTCACCCGACCGATCTGGTTGGACAGCGCGCCGTACTTGCTGGCGTTGGTGGCAAGCTCGTGCAGGGCCATGCCGAGCGTTTGAGCCGCCGATGCCGAGAGCTCGACCGGCGGGCCGTCAATCATGACGCGACTATCGTGCTCGTCGCCGAATTGGACAAGCTGCGAGCGGACAAGGTCGCTGAGCGGCACGGCTTTCCACTCGTTCGAGACCAGAACTTTCTGGCTCGCCGCGAGCCCTTGGAGACGCTCATCGAAACTCTTCATAAAATCAGCCGGCCGCGAAACTACGGTACGCGCAGCGATCGCTCGGACAACGGTAAGCAAGTTCATGGAGCGGTGATTGACCTCACCCATAAGAAGCTTGATTGTTTGTTCCTGAAGCTTGCGCTCCGTGATGTCGTAGTTCACCCCAATCATCCGTCTCGGCTCCCCGTTAATCTCCTCGGTCACTTGACCCACGCCGACTACATGCCGGATTTCACCATCAGCTCTTCGAATGCGGAAATCTTCGTTGAACTGGGTGCGGCCCGCGGTGCTCGCATTAAACCGCTCATTAACCCGAGCGACGTCGCCTGGATGGACATGATCGAAAAACAGCTCTGGCGATGCCGCGCGATCGTGATCAAGTCCAAGTATATCGAACATCCTAGGGGTCCAAATGGCCGTGCCCGCTTTCAGATCGGCGTCCCAAGCGCCTAGATTCGCCACTTCACATGCCAGTTGAAGGCGGCTCTCGCTTTCCCTCAGCACATATTCGGCCCGCTTGCGTGCGGCGATGTCGCGAGCCACGGCCGAGGCTCCAATGATGACGCCTCGCGGGTCGCGGATTGGTGAGACGTTTAGTGATACGTGGATGACCCGGTCGCCTTTGGTTACCCGGCTGATGTCGATGTTGGTGATCGCCTCACCACGCTGCAGGCGGGCCAGATTGTCCGGCCATTCGTCGATCTGCACATCGTCGAGCAATTTCGACATCGGCTGCCCGATCATCTCGCTCGCCGCGTAACCGTAGATTTTTTCTGCACCGTCATTCCAGCTGGTGATCGCGCCGTCGAGATCGTGACTGATGATCGCGTCCTCGGAAGACGCAACAATGGCGGCAAGGTGGGCCCGATCCCGCTCCAGCTTCTTGCGGTCCGAAATATCGATGAGTGTGATGACGACGCCATCGATGACATTGTTCAGGTCGCGATACGGCTTTACGCGAACCAAATAGGTCGCGATACCGTCCTCGGACTCCGCTTCTCGTTCGATTGAACTTAGATCCCGCAGCACCTTGAAGATATCTTGGGTGAGAACGGAGCCGGCCAGCCGGGAGGAAAAATCGCTGATGAGGCGACCTTCGTCCCCTTCACGCACGTTAAATATCTCAGTGATCGCCGGAGTAAATCTCCGAATATGGGATTTGTTGTCGAGGAAGAGCGTCGCGATTGAGGTACTGTCGAACAAATTGGCAAGATCGCTGTTTGAACGCACTAGACTGTCCGCCCGGTTATTCAGCTCATTATTTACAGTCTGTAGTTCCTCATTGATGGATGACAACTCCTCCTTCGAAGTTTCCAACTCTTCTACCGTCGAATGGAGTTCTTCATTTACAGATTGAAATTCCTCATTGGAACTCTGTAGCTCCTCATTCGCCGTCTCCAGTTCCTCGGTGATGGTCTGCAGCTTCTCCCGTGCTGCGACGAGTTCGCTATGCTGGGGATCGGCAGACGGAGTGGTGTCATCCGGCTTTCCAACCTGTGCAGCGAGCGTGGGCAACTCCTGGAACGCCAGCAATATGCAGCGCTGGCCGTCGACCGGCTCCGCCATCGGTTCGGCGATGAGGTTGATCGTTTGCCCCCGGCCGGCGACCTGGAAAGTGACCGCTTCTTGTGCTGGCCGTTGGTGCTCAACAGCTTTTCGGATGAGACTGCGGACGGGTGATCGCAACTGGGTGTGCAGCATCCGGAAGAGATTTAGACTGGCGCCGCCGCTCATTGGCTGCATGAACTTTTCGACGGGTCCTGAGAACCGCTGAATCTCGTGCTGACTGTCGAAAACGATATAGGCGGGAGCGTATTGCGCAATCATGCGCGTCGCCTGCTCGTCGATGGTGTCGGCTTCGGCGCTTCGCTGAGGCGGGGATGCTGGGCTCATTCGGACACTTGGTTTAACGCGCGGGATTTGGGGGGTAACGTCGAGTCGCCTGAACAATTTATTTCGCTTATCGGCCACCTTGAACAGACGCCCGCTTGCGGCGATCGTCTCTGAAGGACCGAGCCAAAGGAATCCATTAGCCTTAAGTCCATAGTGGAAGGTTGCGATGACGCGTTGTTGTAACGATGACTCGAAATAGATTAGCAAATTTCGACAAGTAATCATGTCGAGCTTCGAGAAAGGTGGATCTTTGACTAGGTCGTGCGTTGAGAAAACACACATCTCCCGTATGTGTTTGGCGACGCGATAGCACTGACCTTCTCTAAGAAAATTCTGATCCAGTCGGATAACCGTCGTATCTGCTTCGATTGTATCGCTGTAGAGACCTGCCCGCGCAACCGTGACCGCCCTATCATCTAAGTCGGTGGCGAAGATCGTGACCTTTCGTGGTGATTTCGCGAGGGCCAACGCCTCCGAGAACAGGATAGCCAGAGAATAGGCCTCCTCACCCGTCGCACAGCCGGCGATCCACACGCGGATCGGCTCCTCAGCACCGCCGTTGGCGATTACCTCCGGCAAGACGGTCGCGGCCAAAGCTTCGAACATGGTTGGGTCACGGAAAAAGCGGGTTACGCCGATCAAGATTTCGCGAAACAGAAGCTCAGGTTCATTCGGCAGATTACGCAGCTGGGTGATGTATTCCCCAGGGTCGTCAATGTGCAGCACCTGCATTCGCCGACGAACTCGGCGCATCAGCGTGCTGGACTTGTATTGCCCAAAATCTCGACCCAGCCGACTGTTGAGCACCGCGCAGATGGTCGTCAAGTGTTTGGCGCGGCCGGAGGGACCCATGGGTTCGTTGAGGTCATCAGCGCCCCCTCGGGATTTGAAATTTTGATGCTCTAACAGGCGTGCTGGCATCTCCTCGGGCTGGAGAACGTAGTCGACGAAGCCGCCGGCGGTGGCGCTCTGTGGCATCCCAAACTTCGCGCGGTGGTCGAACGCTGCTTCGCTGAGGGTCAGCCCCCCCGCCTCCTTGATCGCCTCGATTCCTAACGTCCCGTCGCTCCCGAAGCCCGACAGGATGATCCCGACAGCGTTTTCGCCCTGATCTTCAGCAAGCGAGGTGAGAAAGATGTCGATGGACGACCGCCGCGCCGTTGGGCTCTCAGGAAGAGCGACCCGCAAGACGCCGCCCTGGATCCTCAGGATGGCGTTCTCGGGAATGACCGCGATGGTGTTCGGCGCGGCAACCGTTCCGTCCGAGGCCTGCACCACGGGCATCGAGGTGCACTCACCAATGATTTCGGCTAGGGCGCTCTTGTAGTCGGGGTCTAGGTGTTGAACCAGGACGAAGGCCATGTCGCTATCGGCCGGCATCCGCGAGAAAAACGCTCGGAACGCGTCAAGCCCGCCTGCCGAGGCACCGATGCCCACGGTCAGGTGTCTAGAAACCCCTGGTCCGTAACCGACTGCGCCATCACCCAACCGAGCTTTTGCGGCTGACGGCTCAGCCGTCTCAGCTTTATGCCGTGCGATTGATCGTGGCCTCGCCATGCCGATTAATCGGCCACCATCGTGACCGGCGCAACGACTTTGTTCAGATTGGGTCTAATCGCTGGCCAATAAGCCGTCAGGCCGAACCGCCGGAAGAGGACTTTCCCATGTCCGCCTCAGAGTCAGGAGTGGACCTTGACGTGACCCCCTGAAACTTCTCCAGGAATAGCTAGATTTCGCCCCTCGAAAGGACGGACGGAATGAAGCGATCGAGATTTACGGAAGAGCAGATCATCGGGATCCTGCGCGAGCAGGAGACGGGTGTCCCGGTGGCGGACCTGTGCAGGAAACACGGGCTCAGTTCGCCGACGTTTTACAAGTGGAAGGCCAGGTTCGGCGGCATGGATGTGTCGGAAGCCGGCGGCTGAAGACGCTTGAGGACGAGAACGCCAAGCTGAAGCGGTTGCTGGCGGATGCGATGCTGGACAACGTCGCGCTGAAGGATCTGCTGGGAAAAAAGTGGTGACGCCCGCCGCGCATCGAGAGGCTGTGGCGCACCTGCGATCGGTCTACGAGATGAGCGAGCGGCGGGCGTGCCGGATTCTGGGCGTCGATCGTGCGAGCGTGCGCTACCAGGCCACGCGGCCGGACGACGGTGCCCTGCGGGATCGGCTGAAGGCGCTGGCCCAGGAGCGGCGGCGGTTCGGCTATCGCCGTCTGCACGTGATGCTTCGGCGCGAGGGACATGCCGTCAACAGGAAGCGGGTCCAGCGGATCTACCGCGAGGAGAAGCTGATGGTGCGCCGGCGCGGTGGACGCAAACGCGCCATGGGCACGCGGCGTCCGCTGGAGGTTCCCCTGGTGGCCAACCAGCGCTGGTCGCTGGACTTCGTTTCCGACCAGATGACCGACGGGCGGCGGTTCCGGATCCTGACGGTGATCGACAACTGCACCCGCGAGTGCCTTGGGCTGGTCGCAGACACCTCGCTGTCGGGCCGGCGGGTGGCGCGAGAGCTGGACGCCATCATGCTCCGGCGCGGACGACCCGACACGATCATCAGTGACAACGGGACGGAATACACATCCAACGCCATCCTGGCCTGGGCCGACGAGACCGGCGTGGGCTGGCATTACATCGCGCCGGGCAAGCCCCAGCAGAACGGCTTCAACGAGAGCTTCAACGGTCGCCTGCGCGACGAACTGCTGAACGAGACGCTGTTCCGGTCACTGCCACACGCCCGGTCCGTGCTGGATGCCTGGCGGCGCGACTACAACGAAACCCGGCCGCACTCGAAGCTGGGATGGCTGACGCCCGAGGCCTACGCCGAGGCGCTCACCAGACACATCGGCCGGCCTGCTGCGCTGGTTGATGGCTGCGAAGACCGGCCTCTTGCCACCCCAGCCAATCACGGCTCAGATCACCAAAGGACTCTCGCTATGGCTGGATGAGAAACGGGGGTCACGTCACGAACTACAGCGCTGAGGTCGGCCGACGGGATCGCAGCACCGCCCCCGGAGAGGAGCAAGATCCGCCCTAGTGACGACCCGCCCACCGTGGCTGCGATCAGTCTATCGGCAGCCATAATCGCGGCGCTGGCGCATGAGGCCGCTGGGCACGGCGGCGCGTGCTTAGTGAATGGCGACGAGATCGCCCTGCTGAGTGTCGTCTGGTCCAGATGCGCCATCGACGCGTCCGTCTAGAGGCAGGGTAAGGCGGCTCTCGACCTCGCGGAAAATAAGAAGTCAACCAAGTCTGAGGACCTTGGCCAAGGCGCGCTCGAAGCCGTCGGAGTTCGGGCCGGGCAGAGCTTCGAGCAGTCGACCGCTCTGGTACAGATCGAACACCTTCGGATGAACATAGGACGACCGGCAAACCGTTGGGGTATTGCCCAGGAGGCCCGCGACCGCCTTGACGCAGACGGCGATCCTGCGCTTTGCATCGGTGGGAGAGGCTGCTGGCTCCATGTCGCGAAGGGCGCGCGCAGCGGAGACGGTGCCGGCCCATGTGCGAAAGTCCTTGGCCGAGAAGCCGTCGCCCATGGCCTCTCGGATATAGGCGTTGACGTCGTCGGACGAGATGGCGCACAGGGCTCCATCGGCGTCGCGGTATTTGAACAACTGCTGCCCCGGCAGGTCGCGCAGGGACCGGACCACGGTCGCCAGCCGTCGGTCGCGCAACCGTACCTCGTGTTCGACCCCGCTTTTGCCCTTGAAGGCGAAGGTCAGGGCTGTTCCGGTCAGATCGAGATGGCGCTTGCTGAGCGTAGTCAGGCCGTATGAGCGGTTCTGCTTCGCATATTGGGCGTTGCCAACCCGGATCAGCGTTAGCTCCAGAAGCCGCACCGCCGTGGCCAAGACCTTGTCGCGGGATACGCCGCGCCGGCTGAGGTCGGCCTCGACCCGTTCGCGCAGTTTGGGCAAGGCGCGGGCGAAGGCCGGCAGGCGTTCAAACTTGCTTTCAGAAGCATGGCGACTCCAGCCGTCGTGGTAGCGGTATTGTTTGCGGCCCTTCAGGTCCCGGCCAGTGGCCTGGATGTGCCCCGTGGCGTGCGGGCAGATCCAGACGTCGGTCCAGGCCGGAGGAATGGCGAGGGTGCGGATGCGGTCCAGCACCTCTCGGTCGCGGATGAGCTCCCCCCGCGCATTGTGATACGAGAAGCCCCTGCCCGACGCTTTGCGCTTGAAACCTGCATGCTCGTCGTTCCAATACGTGAGGCCGTCGGGAATCTCGACTAGCGAACCGGCATCCAGTGAGCCATGCGCCATCAGCGTTGCTCGCCCGTCGAAATCGTTGCCATCCCAACCTCGTGTCTATTAGCGCAGCGCCAACGTCGCGCGCAGACCACTGGTTCCCTGAAGACGCTCCCCCAAGGTCGCAGACCAACTACCAACTCTACGAAATGGGCGGGGTAGGCTGGCCGGTCCAAGTGCGGTTTGCGGCAACAGAAGTCTCGAACGGCTTATGGTCGTTCTGGGAAGACGCTTAAGTCCGCTTTGGGTCGGGACCAGTCGGTCGCTTGACGGTGGATAGGCGACATTAGCTCGGAGCTAACATGAGTTGATCAAGGCCACTCGCTCGCTGCAGGACTTGTCGTATCAGCGAGTTGCGGGAACAGATGGTCGTCGACTACGGTTCTGGTTCGAGCCTGGCGCATGAGCTTTCGGCGAGCACCTATCCATGAAAACGATTCTGCCAGCGAACGCTCCGGAACGTCCGGTTTGGGATGATCAACACCTGCGTCTGGGGGTGGAGGCCGCTGGCGTCGCTCTCTGGTCGTGGAACGTCGATACGGATCGCCTTACGATGGATCAGTCGGGATACGACCTTTGGGCCGTGCTCACGACCACCGAAGTCACCTTTGAAGACCTGTCCGCGCACATCCACCCGGCCGACCGGGATAGGGTCAGAGCCGGCTTCAACGCGACGCGGGGCATCGTCGGCCCTTACGAGATCGATTTCCGCATCCTGATCAAGGACGAGGTCCGCTGGGTTTCTGCCCGGGGACGCGGCGATGATGAGGGTATCCGTAATCGGGTAATGTTCGGGATTTTTCTGGACGTCACGGGCCGGAAACAGGCCGAGGAAGCCAACGAGTTGTTGGCGGGCGAGATGAGCCATCGGGTCAAGAACCTCATCACAATCGCCGGGGCGCTCACGACTATGACGTCGCGGTCAACCGAGACTAAGGAAGAGATGGTCAGCGATCTCACGCACCGGCTCGCCGCGTTGGGACGCGCGCATGATCTCGTTCGACCTGTCCCTGGCCAGACTGAAAACGCAGCTCTTCTCGGTGATCTGCTCTCGGTCCTGCTGACCCCTTACGATGATCTGGGGGCGTTCAGTGGGCGCGTTCGGGTGGCCGTGCCCAGAATGGCGATTGGGGAAGTCTCGGCGACCAACTTGGCATTGGTGCTGCATGAACTGGCGACCAACTCTGTCAAATACGGTGCGCTTTCGGTGCCGACTGGGCTTCTCGATGTGGCCTGCCAGGTCGACGGAGACGAGGCGGTCATCGTTTGGACTGAGCGGGGCGGGCCTATATGCATCGCCCCAGCGTCCACGAGCGGCTTTGGCAGCAAGCTCTTGAACCGCGTAATGACACACCAGTTTGGCGGCTCGATAGCCTATGATTGGCCGACCGAAGGAGCCATCGTGACTCTTCGCCTCAAGGCTACGCGGTTGGCTCTTTAGGCGTTCCCAGACTAGCAAGCACCCAGCCGCCGTATGTCCGCTATGGGTCGAGGCCGTGTAAAAACGCGTTCGGCGGCGGCGGCCCGTAGTTGGCGGGGAGGCGCAGAGCACCATCGTTTCAGGCTCTGATCGCCTCCATCAGCGGCTTCGTTCCGAGCACTGCCATCACCCGCTTCATATTGTAGGCCAGGATGTGCAGGCTGATCTCGGTCTTCACGTTGGGCAGTCGCTTCATCAGGAAGTGAGTGTGGCCCATCGGGCTACGCCCTCCCCACGCCCCAACCCTCGCAAGCGGTGCGCTCGTGACGTCCATCCCGAACACCACAAGGGGGTCCCTATTGCACGCCTATAGGGGGTCCCTTTTGGGCTCTGACGCAGTTTTGGTGACGGGATCATGGTGTCGAGCCGATCAGCCTGGCCTGTAGGAGATCGAGCTTTCCGCGGCCGTACATCTGGCGTTTGACGAGCTTGAGCTTGGTGATCTGACCCTCGGCTTGGCCGTTGGACCAACCAGAGGTGATCGCCGCGCGGACGGCGTTGATATCGCGGTCTATGCCGTTGGCGAAGGACGCCACCAGGCTGGGCCGACCACGCTCGATCCAGGCGCACAGGTCGCCCTCAGTCTTACGACGGATCATCAGGTGGCAGGCGGCGATGATCTCGCGAGCTTCGATCAGCGCCGGTACGCCGGTCTCGACTGCAGCGACGGTGACTGTCTCGGCCTTTGTGAGCGTGTCTCGAGAGACCGTCATCAGCCGGCTGATAATTCGGGCCGAAGGGATGCGGCTCAGCGTGTCGGCGTTGATCTGGTCCGCACGCCGCCGTCGGGTCGCCCACTCGGTCACCACTCTAAGAGTCTGACTCATAATGATTCTGATGGATATCAGGCTCTTGCCAGTCTGCGGGTGAGCAGGCGGATATGGGCGACGAAGACCCAGGCGTTGGCCGAGGCGATGGTGGCCTCGAAGTCCTTGGCCAGCCGGCGGCAGCGACCGAGCCAGGCGAAGGTGCGCTCGACCACCCAGCGGGCTTCGAGCACGCCCATGTGGTGCTGGGCGGTGAGAGCTACGTCGCCCTGGCCGAAGGTCTGCAGAACGCCCTGTGGGCGCTGGGCGGCGCCCCGCACGAACATCGCAGCGACAGCCTCTCCGCGGCCTTCCGCAACCTGGACCGTGACGCCCGCGAAGACCTGACCCTGCGTTACGACGCCCTGTGCGCCCACTACGGCATGGAACCCACCCGCAATAACCGCGGCGTCGCCCACGAGAACGGCTCGGTCGAGAGCTCGCACGGGCACCTGAAGAAGACCGTCGAGGACGCCGTTCTGCTGCGTGGCTCGCGCGACTTCGCCGACCTGGCGGCCTATCGCCGGTTCATCGACGAGGTGACCGGACGCCACAACACCAAGTTCGGACCGCGCATCGATGTCGAGCGGGCGGCCCTCAAGGCGCTGCCTGGGCGCCGGACCGCCGATTACGAAGAGGCCATCGTCACCGTGACCTCCTCCTGCGGGTTCGTTCTGCGCAAGGTGTTCTACAGCACGCCGTCGCGCCTGATCGGTCACCGGCTGCGCGTGCGCCTCTATGACGATCGCCTCGACGTCTATCTCGGCGCCAGCCTCCAGATGACCGTGCCGCGCGGCCGGGCCCGCCCCAATGGCAAGCATGGTCACGTCGTCGACTACCGGCACGTGATCCACTCCCTCAAGCGCAAACCCATGGCGCTCATGGGGTTGGTCTACCGCGACAAGCTGTTCCCTCGCCAAGCCTACAGCCGAGCCTTCGAGGGCATGGTCGCCAGGGTCAACGCGCGCACCGCCTGCCGCAACATGGTCGATCTCCTGGCCCTGGCCCACGACCGCGCCTGCGAAGGCGAGCTTGCCGAACGCATCATATTGGATCTCGACGGCGGACGCTTGCCGGACATGAAAATCCTGCGGACGCTGTTCACGCCCGATATCGCGGCCCTGCCCGAGATCACCGTCTCCTACGCCCCGCTCAGCCTCTACGACGAGCTGGCCACCGTGTTCACGGGAGCAGCCGCATGAAGCCCGCCGATCCCATCGACGCCGGCCGCCTGACCTTGGCGCTCAACGAACTGCGGCTGCCGGCCATCAAGACCATCTGGCCCGACTTCGCCGTGCGCGCGGACAAGGAAGGATGGCCGGCGGCGCGCTTCCTGGCCGCGCTCACCGAGCACGAGTTGGCCGAACGCTCGAGCCGACGCATCCAGCGCCATCTCGAAGAGGCCCGCCTGCCCCCCGGCAAGACCCTCGACAGCTTCGAGTTCGACGCCGTGCCGACAGTCAGCAAGGCCCAGGTCATGGCGCTCGCCGCCGGCGACAGCTGGCTCGACAACGGCGCCAATCTGCTGATGTTCGGCCCGCCCGGCGGCGGCAAGTCCCATCTGGCCGCCGCCCTTGGTCTGGCGCTCGTGGAAAACGGCTGGCGCGTGTTCTTCGCCCGCACGACCGATCTGGTCCAAAGGCTGCAGACCGCCCGCCGCGACCTGCAGCTCGAAGCCGCCATCGCCAGGCTCGACAAATACCATCTGCTGACCCTCGACGACCTGGCCTATGTGACCAAGGATCAGGCCGAAACCAGCGTCCTGTTCGAGCTCATCAGCGCCCGCTACGAGCGCCGGTCCCTGCTGATCACCGCCAACCAGCCCTTCGGTAAATGGGGGCGGATCTTCCCCGATCAGGCCATGACCCTCGCCGCGGTCGACCGCCTCGTCCACCACGCCACCATCTTCGAGATGAATGTCGAGAGCTACCGCCGCCGAACCGCCATCGAACGAAAGCGTGGACCTGGACGCCCCCCCCATACGCGCGACGAGCAAGACCTCAGCCTGATCGCCGCTCCGCCAAATTAAAGGGCTTGCGCTCGTGTCGCGCAGCGACAATCATCCTGACGCTGCGACTGACAATCCTTATCCCGATTGTCGCGCGCCTCTCATCCAGATTGTCGCGCCACAACCACGGACTTACCCGCTATCGGCAGATCAAACAGGTGGCGATTGTAGCGGCTGTGAACCCTCCGGCTCGCGGTCCCGCACCCTGGGCATCGACTGGTCGAGCCCGTGCTCTGAATGTGGATGGTGGTGCGATCACCGTCGGGCCACGCACCGGTCAGGACGAAGCCCGCTGGGATGAGGCTGGACGAAGAAAGGGCTTTTGCCATGACGCTGATCCGGACGTGAACCCCGCGCCAGTCAGCCAGCCAACTTCATCAAAACTGAGTCAGAGCCCGATTTCGACGCCGATCCACAATCCTCCGCTCTCAGAAGCGCCCGCGAGGCGGGTGAGGTTGTCGCCGCGGCCGTCTGCATCTGTGCAGCTCAAGCCGGTGGCGCTTAAACGAAATCGACCTCACATCAATCCGTCCCCGCCAGCGGCTTACGCCGATTTTGCTGGAGATCTTTTAGCGTTTGCCTGGCACCGACTTGACTATACCGGGCCGGGTTGTAACGCACGCTGCCATGCAACGTCTTCGTATCGCCCTCGAATGGTTTCTCAATCCCGATCATTTGCCGCTGATCGCGGCGCGTAATCAGCTGAGCGCCGACGGGTGGGATATCGAGCTGGTGATACCCGACGACCATTATGACGGCTTCCAGGCCCTGGCTGCCGGTGACGTCGAGCTGGTCGTCAACGAACCGCTCCACCTGGTCGAGAAGCGCGACCTGCGATTGACCGCCTGGGGCTGTTTCTTCGCCACCAATGGCGGCGTGCTGATGCATAGAACTGCGCTGACGCGGATGCTCTCGGGACACAAGGTCCGCATCGCATCGCCCGTGTCGAACCCGACCACGGATCGTCTGTGTGTCGATATTCTGAAAGGCTGGACGGCGCAGCAGGGTCTGGAACTCGACGAAGGCCGGGTGATCATCGAAGCCGCGGGCTTTGCCCACGTCGACAATCTCGCGTCGGGCCATGACGGCGCGTGGCTGGCCTTTGCCAATGTCGAAGGCGTGTCGGCACGGGTACGCGGCCTCGACACCCAGCTGATCACCACCGCCGAGGCCGGCATTCCGAATTTTTCGGCGCTCGAACTCATCGGCGCAGCAGATGCGCCGGCGCCCGTGCGCGACGCCATCGCGGCATTTGTCACGGCGATCAACGCCGAAACGCCCGAGTTGCACCGCGACCCGATAGCAGCTCGCCAGCTCTGGTACGCTGCCAGCGGCGAAGTGCCGAGTGACGAGGGGGATGCCATCGTGGCTGCCTCCTTGCCGAAGTTCCTTGCCCCGGTCCGCCGCAGTGCCGCGATGTGGCGACCCATGTGGCGCTATCTGCACGGGCGTGGCGGCGACGTTGTCGATGAAGCGACGTTCGAGGCGATGTTCAATCAGCACGACGGCACTCCGATCGGAACGGAGACGCCTATTCAGCGGTAAAGACTTGGCGATCACTGCTCCACGCCATTCGCCGCCCCGGACATTCGATCCTGTCGACGCAGCGGAGTGCGTCGATCAGAACAGGCTTTGTCCCGCGCAGGTCTATTACGACGGTGCTGACAAGTTAACTGCGCGAAGTCGAAAGCCACCTTACCCTGCCATTGGTCAGGCGGCAGCGGCTGCCCATGCAGAAGCCGCATCGGCGCGGAAGCGGCGAAGTGTGGGCCTGCTGATCAAATGGCGTTGGATGTTGAAGGTGTTGTAGATCGCTGCGTGGGTGGTGAGGAATCTCTGGGCTGAGGCTTGAGATTTGAACCGCTGCTGCTGTCGCTCTCGTCGTCGGATCGGGAGGTGAGAGTTCTCGATCCGATTGTTCTCCCGGAGCCGGCCGGGTCTATGCAGATGCCTCAGATCCAGCTGATCCAGAGCCGCGCCGTATGAGGCCAGGCCATCCGTCGTGATCGTCTCCGGCTCCACTGAACCGCCCCGGGTTTGCCGGAGGCCTTAACTACTGAGAGGAAGAGGCCATGACAAGCAAGACGACGAACAAGTTCTCACCCGAGGTTCGCGAGCGAGCGGTCCGGATGGTGGTGGATCACGAACGGGACCATGCGTCGCGCTGGGCGGCCGTGGTTTCGAACGCCGAGAAGATCGGCTGCGTGCCGCAGACCCTGCATGAGTGGATGAAGAAGGCTGAGGTCGATTCCGGCAAGCGGGCGGGTGTCCCGAGCGACGTGGCCGAGCGGGTGAAGGCGCTTGAGCGAGAGAACCGCGAACTGCGACAGGCCAATGAACCGAAGGTCGGCGCGTAGCAGCCAGATCCTGCGCAAGGCGTCCGCGTATTTTGCCCAGGCGGAGCTCGACCGCCCGTTCAAGCGATGATCACCTTCATCGACGATCACCGGAAGGCTTATGGGGTCGAGCCGATCTGCAAGGTCCTGCCGATCGCCCCATCCACCTACCACGAGCGCCAGGCTCAGCGGCGTGATCCGGCCCGGCTGTCGGCGCGGGCGCGCCGGGACCTGGAGCTGAAGCCGCAGATCGCCCGGGTGTTCGCCGAGAACTTCGCCGTCTACGGCGTGCGCAAGATCTGGCGGCAGATGCGGCGCGAGGAGATTTCCCTCGCGCGCTGCACGGTGGAGCGGCTGATGCGCCAGATGGGCCTGCGAGGGGTGATCCGGGGCAAGCCGGTGCGCACGACGATCAGCGACAAGGCCGCGCCGTGCCCGCGCGATCACGTGAACCGCCAGTTCCACGCGCCGGCCCCTGACCGGCT
This sequence comes from Brevundimonas sp. TWP3-1-2b1, assembly GCF_049896165.1. NCBI lineage: Bacteria > Pseudomonadati > Pseudomonadota > Alphaproteobacteria > Caulobacterales > Caulobacteraceae > Brevundimonas > Brevundimonas sp. TWP3-1-2b1. Next base: position 115,351 of record NZ_JAFCTT010000004.1, read on the forward strand.
GTGGCTGTCAGACTTCACCTACGTCGCGACCTGGGCAGGCTTCGTCTACGTCGCCTTCGTGATCGACGCCTACGCCCGGCGGATCGTCGGCTGGCGCGCCAGCCGCACGGCCCACGCCAGCTTCGTGCTCGACGCCCTCGAGCAGGCGCTTCATGACCGCCGGCCGGCTCACCGGGCGGGCCTGATCCACCACTCCGATCGCGGATCGCAATACGTGTCCATCAAGTATACCGAGCGCCTGGCTGAAGCCGGCATCGAACCCTCGGTCGGCAGCGTCGGCGACAGCTATGACAACGCCTTGGCCGAGACGATCAACGGCCTCTACAAGGCCGAAGTCATTCATCGCCGTGGCCCGTGGCGATCCTTCGAGGCCGTCGAGTTCGCCACGCTGGAATGGGTCGACTGGTTCAACAACCGACGGCTCCTCGAGCCCATAGGCCATATCCCGCCAGCCGAAGCCGAAGCTGCCTACTATGCCATGCTAGCCGAACAGCCCCTGGCCGCGTAACTTAAGCCAAATGGCCTCCGGCAAACCCGGGGCGGTTCAGTTCTGGGATTTTCCGAGCTGCTCTCCAGATCGGAACTTAACCCGGAGCAGTCCGAACAGGCCGACCGGATCCAACAAGGCGGCCATCGCCTTCTGAGCGTAGTCGACGAAATGATCCGCGTTTCGGAAGGCGCAGAGCTCGCTGCAACAAGCCAGGCGTCGCCCGCTGTCGTCAATCTGCCCGTCCCGGACCGCGTTCACAGAGTCCTCTATGTAGACGACAGCGAGGCAAACCGGCGCCTGATCGTCACGGTTCTTCGGAGCCAGGGCTTTGACTGCGAAACCGAGAATAACGGCCAGCAGGGACTGGAAGCAGTAAGGACCGGCGACTGGGATCTGATCCTGATGGATATCCAGATGCCGGTTATGGACGGTGTGGCGGCTAGTCGCGCTATCCGGGCCCTCCGGGACTTCCGAAGCAGGGTGCCCATCGTCGCCGTTACGGCAAATACACTCGTCGCCCAGCTCGAGACCTATGTCGCCGCCGGCATTAACGACTGGATCGAGAAGCCCGTAGATATTGGCCTCCTGATCGAAAAATCCCTAGGTTGAGCAACTAGCGGATGGCGCGAGTCCGTTCCGGATGTGGCGGGCACCCGAGAGCTTCGCTGACGGCCACGTATTTCCGAAAGTAAATTGACTGAACCCTTCGGTGCGAAAAGGCGGACGCCGGAAATGTCCGCTAAGGGTCGGGTTCAGCCTTTAGCCTGCTGCCCGATAACGGACATTCGACGGACGCGCCGTAAGCGGACATCGTGCAGGTCTGTTCCAGGTGGAAAGCGAGCCTTAGCGTCACCTTTAAGGCGCACGTTGAGGAACATCGTTCTCCCCACCCTGTTTAATTCGTGCGACTAAAGCTTATGCAGGGAAACATGCGACGCGATCATTCGCTCAGGTGGGCGGACACGCTTCAGGCAGTATTTCGTGCTTCTGAACAATCATGTCTGTCCGGCGGTCGGCGGTCGGCGATCGCGTCGTTGGAGTACACGACCGAGCGCAAACGGGTGACGGATCCAGCACCATCGGGCCCTATTGCAGGCCTAGCCCCGCGAGCGTACGGCCAAGCTAAGTTTGGGCTGACAGAGGCCTCGGGACCGCGCCATGATTCGTCACCCGCGCTTTATTGGTGCAAGGTGAGGGTTGGCCGGTCCCGAGGCAGCCGCACTATGGCAATGAAGTCAGCTAAAGCCCTCAATGTCCCCGCGTCGAGGGTGGCACAAGAAATTTCCTCCGAAGAGCGCCTCGTTCGAGTACGTTCCTGAATGAACCGAACTACGCCGAAGCTGCGTATCTACGCTGAGCGACTCATCGTTGGTGAGATGAGCCGAAATGCGTCTGCCGAATCACAACCCACGGCAGCCTTTGCCGTCATAGAGAAATTGAGCCCGCATTTTGGCGCACTCATGGGCGCTGGCGGGTTTCGGGCGCTGCTTTCGCGTGCACTCGCGCTAGCCAGCGCGGAAGTCGCTTGGCTGGGTGAGATTCAAGTCAAAGCGGACGGCTCATTTGATGGTCTGAACGAACTTGAGGCCCAGGCGGCCCCGGAAGAAATTTCTGATGCCGGCATTATTCTTCTCGCCCGGTTTCTCGGACTTCTGGTAGCGCTAATTGGCGACGAACTAACACTTCAGTTATTAAGCAACATCAACGACTTGCAGTTGATCCCGGAAGGCAAGAATGGCAAAGAGACCTAGCGCCGCGGCTACCCGCAAACTGACGAACAACGCCGCAAGCCAATCGGCAAAGGTCACGATCCGCAAACTGCCGACCGGCGTTCGCGGCCTCGACGACATCTTGGGCGGCGGCATCCCGGAGTTTTCGTTCAACGTCATCGCCGGCATGCCCGGTTGCGGCAAGACTACGATGGCGCATCAGATCGTTTTCGCCAACGCGACGGCGGAAAAGCCCGCGCTCTTTTTCACCGTCCTCGGTGAGCCCGCCATAAAAATGTTGCGCTACCAGCAACAGTTTTCCTTCTTCGACGCAACCAAGTTGGGCAATGCCGTCCGCTTTATCAATCTCAGCGACCTGGTGTTGAATCAGAATCTGGAGGCGGTCCTCGCTGAAATTATCAAGCAGGTCACGGCAATCAATCCGGGGGTCGTGGTGGTGGACTCCTTCCGCACCGTGATGCGTAAGACGCAGGCCGCTGCCGGCGAAATGGAGATGCAGTCTTTCATTCAGCAGCTCACCCAGTTTCTGACCAGTTGGGAAGCCACGACATTTCTAGTCGGCGAATTTAGCGAGGGAGAGACCCAGGGCAATCCGCTGTTCACGATCGCCGACGGCCTCTTCTGGCTTTCGCAGAAGGTGGAAAGAAATTCCGTGGTGCGAAAACTGCAAATCCTGAAAGTGCGCGGGTCGGGTTCGGTGCCGGGATTGCACACCGTCCGCATCAACGAAGACGGGTTGCAAGCCTTCTCGCGCACGCTGGGGTTCATTTCCAAAGCTGGAAAGCCGGCCAAGCGTCGGCGGCTTTCTATGGGCATTCCTGATTTGGACGAGATGATGGGCGGGGGCGTTCTCGAAGGCGACAGCCTGCTCATCGCCGGCCCTTCAGGGACGGGCAAAACGGCGCTGGCCACGCAATTCATTGCCGCGGGACTGCGCAATGGCGAGCCGGGGATCATGGCGATCTTCGAAGAACGACCGAAAGGCTACACCGATCGCGCCGACAGCTTTGGTTTGAATTTGAAGACGCCGCTGGAGAAGGGACGCTTGGAAATCATCTACCTTCGTCCGCTCGATCTCTCGGTGGACGAAACTATGCAGGAGATTCTCGACGCCGTTCAAAGGGTCGGCGCGAAACGTTTGGTGATCGATTCGCTCGTGAGCCTTGAGATGGCGCTGGCGCCCGGTTTCCGCGAGGACTTTCGCGAGTCACTCTACCGGCTGATCGTGGCGTTGACGGGGGCGGGGGTCACGATTCTTAGCACCGTTGAGGTGGAGGATACGTTCACCGGGTTTTCTTTCAGCCACTACACGATTTCGTTCCTGACCGATGACATCATCAGGATGCGCTATGTGGAAATCGACGGCCAGCTTCGGAAAGTCATGGTCGTGATCAAAATGCGCGGCGGCAACCACAGCAAAGACATCCGGGAATATGTCATCACGGACAAGGGCGTGGTCGTCATCCAGCCGCGATCCACCGACTACGACGGACTGACCACCGGAATTCCCACGCGAACCGGCCCGCGCCCGGCGCAAAAGGCAGAACCCCCTCCGGAGCCGAAGGCTAAGTCTAAGGCTAGGGCTGCGAAATAGAAGCTCGGCCGCGGGCAATCTGAAAGTCCGGTTCCCAGGACGGGTCACAGGGTTATCCGGGCCGCGCCGACCCTGGATGAGGGCACAGCCAAGCCTAGCCGCCCGTCCGATTCCCAAGGGCGCCCTTACGTTTGTGGTGTAGGTGTTTAGGTAGACGAGCGTCTCGTCGGGGTGTTGATCCAAGTGACCAAAGCCACGCAGTTCGATAAAGATACGGTCGCGATGAACGAGGCGTTGGTCCTCAGTTCGCTTCGCCAGCAAGAACTCGTCGGCCTCACAGAGGAGTTAAACGCCAAACTGCGGCGCGAAATCATCGAGCGGAAGTTGGCGGAGGCGACGCTCCACGAGAGCGACGAACGCTATCGCGCCCTGTTCGAGATGGGGCCCGTGGCCATCTATTCCTGCAATGCCTCGGGTGTAATTCAGAATTTTAACCGCCGCTGCGCCGAACTGTGGGGGCGCGAGCCAACGGCAGGGGATAAAGACGAGCGGTTTTCTGGCGCAGTCAAGATGTTCTGGTTGGACGGCGGTTACATGCCCCACGACCAATGTCCCATGGCTGACGTGTTGAGCGGCAAGATACCAGAGGCGCGGGACGTGGAAGTGCAGGTCGAGCGGCCTGACGGCACGCGGATTATCGTGCTCAAGAATATCCGTCCGCTAAAGAACGAGCGCGGAGAAATCACCGGGGCAATCAACAGCTTTTTCGACGTCACCGAGCGCCGGGCAGCACAGGACGCCGTCCGCGCGAGCGAGGCGCGATTTCGGATGCTCTTCGAGTTTATCGACGAGGGCTTCTGCACACTCGAAAAGCTCGATACTCGCGCCGGCGAGCCGAGCGACTTCCGCTACCTCTCTGCCAATGCCGGCTTTGAAAAACAAACCGGTGTCGGCGGCGTCGTTGGCAAGACCATTCGGGAAGCGTTTCCTGACGAGCCCCAAGAATGGTTCGATACCTACGACGCGGTCATGGCGACGGGAGAGCCGATCCGTTTCGAGCGCGATCTGGAATCGCAGGGGCGAACCTTGGAGTTGTTCGCCTTTTGCTTCGAGGATGAAGCCGTCCTGAAAGTCGGTGTGATCTTCCTCGACGTGAGCCTGCGCAAACATCATGAGGAACGGCAGGAGCTGCTCCTGAAGGAGATGGATCACCGGATCAAGAACCTGTTCGCCATCGTCGGAGGAATGGTGACGTTGAGCGCTAGGTCAGCGACCACGCCCAAGGAGCTGGCCCAGACCATTCAAGGCCGGCTGGGCGCGCTCGCCAGCGCCCACCAAATGATCAGGCCGGGGCCTTCAGCGGCCCCGGCCACCAAGCGGGAAACCACCTTAGGCGATTTGATCCAAAAGGTTCTCTCGCCCTACGCGGAACTGGCGGGATCAGGCGGCGTCGCACGCACCGAAATCGGCGGGCCGGAAATTGCGGTCGGCGCCGAGGCCGCCACGAACGTCGCGCTCGTGATGCATGAGTTGGCGACGAACGCGGCCAAGTATGGCGCCCTGTCGGTCCCCGGCGGGCGCGTCCGCATTTCGTGGGTGGTAGCCAAGGGGCGCCTCGCTCTTTCGTGGGAAGAAAAGGGCGGGCCCGCGATCACGAACCCACCGGAGCGGGAGGGCTTCGGCAGCGTATTGGCCCGCAGAAGCGTCGAAGGGGGGCTCGGTGGCGACGTAACGTTCCACTGGTATCCCGACGGGTTGGTGGTTCTTGTTTCGGCAGAGACGGAACGCCTGGCCCTCTAAAGAACTTTAGCAAGGCGAAACATTTCCCAACGTCGCGCCTGGCACTGCCCTTGCTAAATCACTTATCCGTCCTCGTCGCCGAAGATCAGCCTTTCATCGCCTTGGACTTGGCGCTCGCCGTGGAGGATGCTGGCGGCAAAGTCGTCGGTCCGGCAGCTAGCTGCGCGGAAGCCCTTTCGTTGCTCGCAAACGGGACGGTAGCCGCCGCGATTTTGGACTTTAATCTGGTGGATGGAGAATCGTCGCCCTTGGTCGAGGCCCTCGTTAGTCTTGACGTTCCCTTCATAGTCCACACGGCCGTGGATCTCCCGACGGCTTTGGCGGCGCGCTTTTCAGACCTGGTCGTCAGGATCAAGCCTTGCCCGGCGGCGAGTTTGGTCGCGGAACTTGAGATTTTGCTCGTCCAGCATGAGCGCGCTGTTGGAGCCGCCGTCGCGGCGTCACTTCATCTCAGAACGACGGTACGCGTTGAAGAATGAACCATCTTTGCCCGATGAAGGGTGCTGGCGCGGCCTCGTCGTGCCGGGGCTCAGCGCTGATCTCGTCATTCTATGCGCCGACCCGGGGGTCGATATCGCGGCGCTTGGAAGGCTCTCGGCACTTATCGCGCGCGGCTTCTATCAACAGCCTGCTCGGCCGTGCGGAGCGACCTGAGGATTTCGAACGCCTGGTCATTGGACAGGCGCATCACCTTGGACAGCGAAAGAGTGCGCGCTGCGATCGAGAGAAGGAAGTGCTGGGCCAATAGATCACTCCCCGGGTTTCGTTCACCGGCGAGTGTCGGATCTTGCTACGACAGAAACGGTCGGAACCGAAATGTCGCACCTTTGGTTCAGCCCCTGCGTTTCCCGGTTCGGGGCGATCCTTGGTGCGCTTGCCACCTAATGCCGGAGAACGCCCATCTTCCGATCCGACGACGAGAACGCCAGCAGTAGGGGTTCAAATCCCAAGCTTCAGCCTAAAGATTCCTGACCACACACGCCGCGATCTACAACACCTTCAACATCCAGCGCCATTTGATCAGCAGACCCACTCTTCGCCGCTTTCGCGCCGATGCGGCGTCTGTTTGGGCAGCCGCGATCGCCTGATTTCAGGCAGGTAGGGCGGCTTTCGACTTGGCGCAATTAACCTGTCAGCACCTATCTGTGAGTGGAGTGCCTCGGACGCTCGCGGGAGTGCGATCGTCTCGGAGCGAGGCCGAGCCGATCGCAACCGATCAGGTGGCTAACGGTTAGGGGGACTCGACCCACTTCTAAGGAATCGCCATGTCCGACGCCGCAATCGCCGCCACCAAACGCTTCGGTGAGATCGTCAACACCGGTGCGCTCGACGCATTTCCGGAAGTCGTGGCCGAAGGCTGCGTCGATAATGACCCGTCCCCAGAACAGGGCTCCGGCCCCGAAGGGTTCAAGACGTTCTTCACCGGCATGCGGGCGGCCTTTCCCGACATGAAGGTGGAGCCCGAGACCATGGTCAGCGAGGGTGACAAGGTCGCTTTCGCCTACACACTGACCGGCACGCACCAAGGCGACTTCCTGGGCGTTCCCGCCACCGGCAAGCCGATCGAGATCCGGGGGATGCAGATCGGCCGGTTCGAGGACGGCAAGATGGTCGAGCGCTGGGGCTCTTCGGACGAGCTTGGCATCCTAAAGCAGATCGGCGCGGCTCCGGTCTGAGGCGAGCAGTTGCTAAAACCCGCTGCCTGCGATGTCGCGATCATCGGCTCCGGTTCGGCCGGGCTCGCCGCCTATCATGCGGCGAAAGCCACGGGCGCGAAGGTCCTGCTGATCGAGGCCGGGCCCGGCGGCACGACCTGCGCGCGATATGGCTGCATGCCGTCCAAGCTCCTCCTGGCGGCCGCGCGCTCAGCACGAGACACCAGGGCGGCGACGACGTTCGGCGTCCGCGTCGTGGACATTGCGATCGACGGCAAGGCGGTCATGGCCCGGGTGCGGCGCGAACGCGATCACTTCGTGGGAGCTGTGCTGGAGGAGGTCGCCGCCATCCCGCTGTCCGACAGGCTGCGGGGTCGGGCGCGGTTTTCTAGTCCCGACACCTTGACGCTCGACGATCATACGATCGTCACGGCCCGGGCCATCGTGATCGCCACCGGCGCGCGGCCGGTCGTCCCCAAGGAACTGGCCGAGACCTGCCAGGAGAGGATCGTCACTCACGAGACGGTCTTCGATCTGGAAACACTACCGCGCGCGTTGGCGGTAATCGGCGCTGGTCCACTCGGTCTGGAACTGGCCTTGGCCTTTGGCCGGCTGGGTGTGAAGACGACGGTCTTCGACGAGGGCGACACGATCGGGGCGGTCAGGGATCCCGTCGTCGCCGAGGTCGTGGCCGATCAGATGAAGCGGGAGCTTGTCTTCGAACTGGGCGTGAAGGTCGAGGCGAAGCGCAAGCCAGACGGCGACATCCTGCTCCAATGGTCGGAGTCCGGCGGCAAGGCGCGGCGCGGGACGTTTGACTATGTGCTCGACGCGACGGGGCGGAAAGCCGCCGTCGAAGGTCTGGACCTGAACCTCGCGGGCCTGGACTGCGACGAGGACGGCGTGCCCGTGTTCGATCCCGACACTCTCCGCTGCGGCGGGTTGAACATCTTCATCGCGGGCGACGCGAACGACGACCGGCCTGTCCTGCACGAGGCTTCCCTGCAGGGCGAGCTGGCCGGTCGCAACGCCGCGCACGCACCGAAGCTGGAGAAGCGGATCCCGATGCCGAGCATGGCCGTTGTCTATTCCGATCCGGACATCGCCAGCATAGGACCGGGCTGGGACGAAGATGCGGCCAAGGGCTGGAATGTCGGATGCAGCGATGACGTTGGAAGGGCGCGGGTCGACGCCAAGCCGTCGGGGGTGCTGCGCGTCTATGCCGAGGCGAAGGACGGTGTGCTACTCGGCGGCGAATTGTTTGGACCGGACGTCGAGCATCTCGCACATCTGCTCTCTTGGGCGGTCCAGCTTAAGATGACGGCCAGGGACGTGCTCGATATGCCCTTCTACCATCCGACGATGGAAGAGAGCCTGAGAACGGCGCTGCGCGACTTGGCGGATAAGCAAAAAAACTGAACTCACCCGCCCTCGCGGAAGTCCGGATAAAGGCTCATGCCGCCGTCGACGAAGAGCGTGGTCCCAACCACATAATCGGCCGCGTCCGAGGCCAGCCACACCGCGCTCTGAGCCACGTCGTCGACTTCTCCGATCCGGCCGTAGGGGATCAGTTTCAGCAGTTTGCGCGCCGCCGCCGGCGTGTCCCAGGCGGCTTTGTTGATTGAGGTCTTGATCGCTCCGGGGGCGATGGCGTTGACGCGGATTTTCTGGTCGGCGAGCTCCTGCGCCATCGTCTCCATCAGCATGCGCACTCCGCCTTTGGCTGCCGCATAGTTGGCGTGACCAGCCCAAGGTATGCGCTGGTGCACCGAGGTGACGAACAGCACCTTGCCGAGCGCCTTGGACCGATTGGGCTCCAGCCCCTGACGCCGGAAGCGCTTCGCTGCCTCCTGAGCGCAGAGGAAGGCTCCGGTCAGATCGAGGTCGATCACCTTGCGCCAGTCCTCCAGCCTCATCTCCAGGAAGGGCGCATCTGCCTGAGCACCGGCGTTGGCGACCAGGATATCCACCCCGCCGAAATGGGCGTCCGCCGCATCGAAAAGACGCTGCACGTCTTTTGGCTTCGAGACGTCTGCCTTGACCGAGACCGCGCGGCCCTCCTTTTCGAGAATCTCTGCCGTCACGGCCTTGCCTGCGTCCGCGTCGCTGTGGTGATTGACCACGACAGCGGCCCCCGCTTCGGCGAAGGCCAGGGCGATGGCCTTGCCGATCCCCGAGCTGGCGCCGCTGACCACGGCTCGCTGACCGGCGAGAGGTTTTTGACTCATGCGCAATCCCGATCGGCGGAGGTGACGGTTCCGGAGACGATGCCCCCTGCGTCGCGCGTCACCCTACATACGAACCTGTGATCGCCGACGGTCAAGCCGCGGATCTCGAGCCTATCGACGCCAGTCGGAAGAGTAGGGCTTTCCATCATTGGTCCCGACGGACCGACGCGCAGGCCAAGCAGTTCTGTCAGGAGGTAGGGCGCCGCACCTGCCGACCAGGCTTGCAACGGCTCGGCGAACGGACACCTTGCCGGAAACAGGCCGGGCTCGCGGTCGAATCCGATGAAGAACTCGGGCAGACGTCCCATGGCGAAATGCTCCGAAACATCGATCATTGTGTCGAAAACGGAGATCGCGTTTTCAGTCAGGCCGTATCTCTTCATGCCCGCCGCAATCAGTGCGTTATCGAAGGGCCAGACGCTGCCCAGATGATAGTTCAGCGGGTTGTAGGCCGCAGCCTCCGCCGACAGGGTACGAATGCCCCAGCCCCCATTCATGTCAGGACGCATCATTCGCTCGGCCGTACGCCTGGCCTTGTCGTCGTCGGCGATGCCTGACCACAGCACCTGACCCGCGTTGGAGCCTACGACGGCCAGTTGACGCCCGCCGGCCTCAAGACCGAGAGCGAAACACCCCTCGGCCTCCATCCAGAAATCCCGGTTGAACCCTTCGCGCAGAGCGGCGGCTGAGGTCTCCAGGTCGGCGGCGGCACCGTCTTCGCCTGCCCGCCGAAACGCATCGGCTATCAGGCGTTGCGCCTGCCAGACGTAACCCTGGACTTCGCTGAGCGCGACCGGCCCTTGCGAAGGACTGCCGTCAGCGCGCGGCACGCCGGTCATCGAATCCTTCCATCCCTGATGGATCACGCCGTCTTCGTTCTGACGATCATAGGTCAGATAGCCGTTCTCGTCGGCGGCGCTGCGAGCCGCCATCCAGGCGAGCGCCGCATCGATGCTGGTCCGGAGTTCGTCGAACAGGTTGTCTGATCCTGACCACTGCGCATGGCGTCCGACCAGGATCAGGAACAGGGGCGTCGCGTCGATCGACAGGTAGCTCGGTCGGTGCGGGACTTCTCCCAGATTGGCCATGGCTCCGACCCGGAGCTCATGCGGCATTTTTCCAGGTTCTTCGCCGGTCTCAGCGACGATCTTCTTACCCTGGTGGCGAGCGAACAGACGCAGCACACCTTCGGCCGGTCGTGGATCAAACGGCAGGCTCTGCAAAGCCGCGATGAGGCTGTCCCGCCCGAAAGGCGCGACGAACCAAGGCAGGCCGCCGGCGATGAACGGCTCCTCCAGCTCGGTCAGCAGCATCCTCAAATCCTTAAACGACCTGTCGAGCAGCCGTTCGAAGAGGACGTTGTTGCTGGTGACTGAAACGCCGTCATAGACGGCTGGAATCGGCGGCTTCGCTCGGGCAGGCGCGTCGACCTCTACGACGAAGAAGCGAATCTCGAGCGCTTCCGTCTGCTGCTGGCCGATCTCCAAATCGAAAGCGATTTGGCGGGCGCTGCCTCGCGCCGTGATTTGGGCGGCGCGATCGAGGACGACCGTGAGGCACCGCTCGACCTCGTCGGCCCCGAGATAGCGAAAGGTCAGTCCGTTGTCCTGCGTCTCGACGGCGCGCAACGGGCCTCTGGCCTTCGCCTCTGCGCCTCGAAGCTCAAAGATGTCCTCGAACAGGGCGTCGATTGTCAGCGCCAGTTCGAACCGGATCGGCTCCAAAGCGAAATTGCGGATCGTGATCCGATCGGCGAGGCATAGGCTTTCGCCCGCGACCCTTCGGTCTAGTCGAAGGGCGAAGCACTGAGGCTCCATCAACTTACCGTCCGTCTGGACGATCCGGTCGTTGGTCAGGTCGTGGGCCGCCTCGGAGCCCCGCGCCGCGCTCGACATCAGCACCAGAGGCTCCCGTCCGCCCAAGGTCAGCTCGTACCGGCTTAGGAAACGGGTATCGCGGTGAAACAGGCCGACGCCGGCATCGCTACCACTCGGTATTCCGCCGTTGGGACAGGTCGCAAGAAACAAGGCGCCATCCTTAATCAGAATGGGCTGGGTGACTTCCGTCATGAAGGGGGCGTCGCTCAAGTCTGGCTCCGGTTTCGCGCAAGCCAAGCTGGCGGAAACCAACAACGCACAAAACCACTCCTCGCTTCACTTCAAAGAAAATCCGGCCGGTGGAAACGTCGGCCCGCACGACGCGTTGAGGCGGACAATCAATCGCCCGCCGTGTGCGATTTGTATCAGCCACAGGATTTTCGATGACCGACCGCCTGACGATGCAGGACCCGCGCGAACAATACGCCAAGCCGCCGTTCCCAAAGCAGCCGCAACCGGTCCCTGGCCTGGCCGCGAAAATGGATCCCCAGCCCGATCACGGCGAGACCAGCTACAAGGGGTCAGGCAGGCTGGCCGGCCGCAAGGCGCTGGTCACAGGTGGAGATTCAGGCATCGGCCGTGCGGCCGCGATCGCCTATGCTCGAGAGGGTGCCGACGTCGCCATAGCCTATCTGCCGGGCGAAATGACCGATGCGCACGATGTCATCGCGTTGATCGAGGCGGAAGGCCGCACGGCGGTCGCGCTTCCCGGCGACATCACCGACGAAAACTGGTGCAAGCAGCTCGTCGCCGCTGCGGTCGCGGGCCTGGGTGGTCTCGACATTTTGGTCATCAACGCTGGCCACCAGCAGGCGCGTGACTCGATCGCCGAGGTGACTTCGAAGGATTTCGACGTCACGATGAAGACCAACCTCTACGCCATGCACTGGATCACCCAGGCTGCCGTGCCGCATTTAAAACCGGGGTCGGCGGTGATCACGACCGCCTCGGTGCAGGCCTATGATCCGTCGGCCAACCTTCTGGATTACGCGACCACCAAGGCCGGGATCGTCGCCTACACCAAGGCGCTTGCCAAACAGCTGATTGAAAAAGGTGTGCGTGCCAATGTCGTGGCTCCGGGTCCGTTCTGGACGGCGCTCCAGGCGAGCGGCGGCCAGCCGCCGGAGAAGGTCATGACGTTCGGCGAGCAGAGTGTTTTCGGTCGGCCCGGCCAGCCAGTCGAGATCGCCCCGGTCTACGTCTTGTTGGCCTCACAAGAAGCCAGTTTCACGACCGGAGAGATTTACGGCGTGACGGGCGGCGCTGGGATCGCCTGACGACCGCCAGAGATGACGGTCGCCTTGTCCGAGCGACATGCCGCAGGTGCGGAACCTCGCGGCGTTGGGCCGGTTCAAATCATATGAGCTTGAAAACCTATTCCGTGACCCTTGAATCCTCCGAGGGCGTCACCCGCGAAGTTAGAGTGCAGTCGCCCACGGACGTCCAAGCCGGAGACGCAGCCATCGCCTTGGCGGAGGATGACGAAGGGATCGTTTCGATCAATGAGATCGAAAACGGGGGTATCGTAGACGCCGGTCCGCCGAAATCTCAGGCCGCCGAGTTAGCTCCTGTGACACCCGGGGCTGCCGCCGCTCCTGAGGCGGGTCTAGCGGAGACCAATGAGTAAGGACAACACACTCGCGTTGGGGCACCGACAGCGCGTGTATGCGCGCGACGCAAAGCGCCGATGCCCCTCCGTGGGCACAGTCTGATGGACATCCGGCATCGGATCGAAAGCACATAACAGCGCATGACGTCCGTCGGTCAGGTGGTCATCACCGACCCGGAATCGACGCGCATGTTTGCGCCGTTTATGAAACTGGCCCGCTCTGAGCAGAGGAAGACAATCATCGCGGCGACCTCTTCGGGTTTACCGCGTCGCTTCAAAACCATTCCGGGACGCTCCTCCTCAAGGAAGGTGTCGACCGCCTCTTCGAAAGTCATATCCTTTTCGTCCGCGCGCTTCTGCATCATCTTGTCGGTCATGGGTGTGGCGATGAAGGCGGGGGAGACGGTGTTTACCAAAACGTTGTCGCAGCCGTAAGCCTTGGACAGACCCTTGGCGAAGTTGATGATGGCGGCTTTCGACGCACAGTAGGCTAGCTCGTCTACATAAGGCTGGACGCCGTCCTCGGACCCAATGAGCACGATACGACCCCATTTCTTCTCGCGCATCGCGGGAATGGCTTCGCGGGCGTTGCGCACGGCTCCCATCAGATTGATGTTTAGCGTGTCGAGCCAGCCTTCATCGTCCACCTGAAGAAAGTCGCCCGTCGCTCCGGTTACGCCAGCAGCGTTGACCAGAATGTCCGGGGCACCTAGCCGCTCGCGGACCTGCACGTGGAGCGCTTTCACGTCGTCGATCTTGATCACATCCGCCTCGACGGCGATGATCTCACCAAGCGCGCTCAGTTCTTTCAGCGTTTGCGCCAGGTCGCCATGTGGCTTGTCACTGATCGCCACCCGCACACCTTCTTCAAGAAGAAGTCGTGCGGTCTCTTTTCCGATCCCGCTGTCTGCACCGGTGACGAGGGCAATCTTGCCCTGGATGTTCAGCTTCATAGCAGGCCTCAATATTTTCGGGAGAGGCAAGAGAAACCGCCGGAGCGCCCGGAGTTCCTGGGAACCGCGAACGCTCGCCTGACTTGGTCATCCATGGCAAGCAAGACCCCATCCCTCATTTCCCCATCGGCACAGGGTGTCCTTGATGACTTGGCTGGTTGGAAGCCGGCCGCGGACGCGTCAGCCGCGGACGAAGTTTGGCTCGCCAGTTTTCGCAGTCAAACGGCAGCACTCGCGCGCTTCAGCGGCGTTGCGGAACGCCTGCATGAGGTTCGCCATGTCTTTGCGGACAGTCCAAATGGGCCTCTTCCCATCCGGATCTACCGCCCGTCGCCCGGTTATTTGCCGGTGCTCCTTCACATCCGCGGCGGCGGCGGAATTGCAGGTTCTCTCGACGCGCATGACGCAGCTCTAAGGGCCTTAGCGAAGACGACCGGGTGGGCGGTTGCAGCCCCCGACTACCGTTTGGCTCCTGAGGCTCCGTTCCCGGCGCAGTTGGACGACAGCGAGGTCGCTCTGCGTTGGCTTGTAAAGCATGGAAGAGAATGGGCTCTCGACGCCGATCGCTTGGTCGTTTCAGGCGACAGCATCGGCGGGACCCTGGCAACCGCGCTCGCGGTAAGGGCCCGGGACGCCCAGATCCCCTTGGCAGGCCAAATCCTGCTATTTCCGAATGTCGACCTCCGCCAGGACGCCCCTTATCACTCTCGCCAGACCGAGAATGGACGGATCATCGAGCAAGTCGATTTGGAACGCCAAATCGACGTCTACCTCAACAGAAGTGCGGATCGGCTAAACCCTGAAGCCTCGCCTTTGCTGCAGCTAGCACCGTCGATTGGGGAACCTATTCTTTTAGTGACCTGTTCTGCCGATCCATTGCGGGATGAGGGCCAGACCTACGGGTGCCAACTCTTAGCTGCTGGCGCAAGGTTGCACGAGGAGTGTTTAGAGGGCGCACTCCACGCGGTCCTGCAGATGCGGGGACGGGTGAAGGAGGCCGACACCCTATTCGAAAGGATCAGCCATTGGCTGTTTGATGTCGGGGGACCCGCAGCGCCATGCCTAAGAGGCTGACCGGAAATGAAGTTGGGTGAAATCAGTCGTTTGTGATTCTGTTGAAGGTGCGAGCCATCAACGGATATCGACATGTGGACTGAGATCACCCGGCGTAAGCATGCCCGAAAGGGGCTGCGCTATTCAAGCGATCTGACGGATGCGGAATGGGTGGTGCTGGAGCCGTTGCTGCCGGCGCGGTCTCGTCTGGGGCGTCCGGCGAAATGGTCGTTGCGGACGATCACTAACGCGCTGCTGTATATTCTGCGCAGCGGTCAGCCCTGGCGGATGCTGCCGGGGGACTTTCCTCCGATGACGACGGTGCAGGGGTATTTCTACGCCTGGCGCGACACCGGGGTGTGGAGCACGATCAATCACCTGCTGCTGATGGAGTGCCGCGAGGCTGTTGGGCGCGAGGCCTCGCCCAGCGCCGGGGTGATCGACAGCCAGAGCGTCAAGACCACGGAAAGCGGCGGCCCAACGGGCTATGACGCGGGCAAGAAGATCCGCCGACGCAGGAAGCGTCACATCCTGACCGATACCAGCGGTCTGCTGGTGGCCGCGCGGGTCCATACGGCCGACATCCAAAACCGCGACGGCGCGCCTGACGTCCTGACCTCGATCCGCTCCGGCTTCCCGTGGCTGCGCCACGTCTTCGCCGACGGCGGCTATGCCGGCGACAAACTCCGGACAGCGCTCAAGAGCCACGGCGACTGGACGATCGAGGTCATCAGGCGATCCGACACCGCCAAGGGGTTCGTGCTGCTACCGCGACGCTGGGTCGTGGAGCGCACATTCGCCTGGCTCGGTCGAAACCGACGCCTGGCCAAGGACTTCGAAAAAACCATCGACAGCTCAACCACCTGGCTACTCATGGCCTCGGTTCAGCTCATGACCCGACGACTCGCAAACCCCTGAACATGTTCAGAAACATTATGAGTCAGACTCTAAGCAAGCTCGGGGCTTTTCACGGATTGGTCTTTCAGGCGGCGCACGACGCACCAGTCGAGAAGGTCAATAAATTTGCCCTGCGACAAACCGGTGTTCAGCCCTGCTCATCAGGTCCAATAGGATCGCCGTGACTTGCGCCCCGCTTCCATTCTCGGTGATGATCCGGAACGACTGTCGGCTTAGCGGAGTAGGATCAGGGCGGGCCATGCTCCATTTTTTGAAAAGCCGGGCCTGAATTAATCTTTCCCCTAGAATGGTAATGTTCTCATGACGGCTGTCGGCCCGGACGCGTTTCATGAGCAGGTCCACCTCACCCCTGTCTCCCTCGACAACCTGGACGAACTTTCCATCAGGTAGAGCAAGTGCGCCGGAGATTCGGTTACGCTTGTTGTTGCGGATCGACGCGTTGAATATTGCGTCCAGACCTGACACGTCGTCATGAGAAATACAGGAGTCGCTCCTGTAAACCAACCGGATCAGGTTCTTTTGCATCAAAAGGGATTTCCCCGGGGCTCGAAGCCCTCGCCGTGGAAACACCGCACTGTTTCAAATGATCCCGGTCGTCAGGCGAACATCGAAACATTGCTCTTGCGGAAGGGACGAAAGGAGTTCGTTAACCACCCCTCGCCGACTTTCAGCGCGTCCGCTTTTGGCTTGTCCGGGGGGTCCACTTTCCGGCTCGCTGGTCAAGACCGATCCCGACCGAGGCTGTGTAAAAACTCCTGGCCGTCGGCCCGTTTTGCGAAGCTGGACGATTGACGCCGCCGGTTTTGGCCTCCGTGATGCTCCGAAAAGTCTCTGCCGGAGGATTATGCAGCCAACTGAAAGTCCTGCCAGAGTTTTTACACAGCCTCGACCCATAGCGGACCTTTGTCGTCGGCCAATCGGTCATTTGGGCAACGATGCTGAGGACGTCGGACTTGCGGCTGCGATCATAGCTCAACCTTAGCCATTTGGAACAACGCTGATCTCTCTTCGCTCTGCTTGCGCCGGGGTTAAACAGGACAGTAACATGAAGACGAACCGCATCGCCGCCTTGACGGCATCCGTCGCGCTCGCGGCTACACTGGCTGCGTGCGCAGGAATGGACGGGATGATGGGTGGCGGCTCGGTCGCAAGTGCCTCGATGGGCATGAGCGGACGTCCGGACGCAGATATGCAAGCCGTGCTCGATGCACACGCCGCCCTTGGGGCTCGACCAATCGAAACCCTGTCCGTGGCCCAGGCGCGCACCCAGCCCACGCCAGCTGACGCGGTGCGTCGGGTCAAGGAAATGCGCGGCATGTCGACTGCGCCCGATCCTACGGTTTCGGTGCAGAACCTCACCTACCCGGCTGGCGCGGGGTCGCAGCCGGTAAGGATTTACAGGCCGGCCGGTGCCGTCGGCACCAACCTGCCGGTCGTCGTCTACTACCACGGCGGCGGTTGGGTCATTGCGGACCTCGACGTCTACGACGCCACCCCACGCTCCATGGCCCGAAACATGAACGCCATCGTTGTGTCGGTCGAGTATCGCAAGGGGCCAGAGATGAGGGTCCCGGCGGCGCACGACGACGCCAACGCGGCGTGGCGGTGGGTTATGGCCAACGCAGCGTCATGGGGCGGCGACCCCATGAATATGGCAGTGGCTGGCGAAAGCGCGGGCGGCAATCTGGCAATGAACGTAGCCATCGCCGCGCGCGACAACGGCTGGACGCAGCCCAAGGCAATTCTCGCCGTCTACCCCATCGCTAACGCAAGCACGACCCTCCGTTCCAAGGTCGAGAACACAATGAGCCTGCCGCTGCGCACGACCACGCTGGACTGGTTTGGCCGCTACGCCCTTCCCTCCGCGGACTTCGCTCAGGACCCACGCTTCAATCTTGTCGCAGCCGATCTGCGAGGCCTCCCGCCAGTAATCATCGTCAACGCAGACATTGATCCTCTGCGCGACGACGGAGCGACGCTGGAGACCGCGCTGGAGGCGGCGGGCGTCAGCGTAGAGCGAAGAAATTGGGAAGGCGCGACGCACGAATTCTTTTCGATGGCTGACGTGGTCAGGGATGCTTACGACGCCCAGCAATGGTCCTTCCAACGTCTCCGCGGCGCATTGCGTTAGGGCCTGCTGGGTATCGAGATTTGCTAGGCTCAGGACTCATAGCCAGAAGAGCACGGTCGTTGCGAGGGCGATGGCGGACAGGAAGACGGTCGGGCATCGATCGTAGCGGGTGGCGACGCGCCGCCAGTCTTTGAGCCTGCCGAACATGATTTCTATGCGATTTCGACTTTTGTACCGGCGCTTGTCGTAACGGATAGGCTCGGTCCGGGATTTCCGACCGGGGATGCAGGGCGTGATGCCCTTGGCCTGCAAGGCCTCCCTGAACCAGTCCGCGTCATAGCTCCGGTCGCCCAGCAGCCATTGCGCCCTGGGCAGGCTGTCCAGCAAGGCTGCGGCACCGATGTAATCGCTGACACGGCCTGCTGTCATGAACAGGCTGATCGGGCGTCCGTTCGCATCAGTCACGGCAAAAAGCTTGGTGTTCATGCCGCCCTTGGTGCGTCCAATCAGCCGCCCAAGACCCCCTTTTTTAACCCCCAGGCTCGAAACCGTGCGGTGCGCTTTGAGATAGGTCGCGTCGATCATGACGGTGCGCCGTTCGGACTGGGCGCCAGACAGCCGCTGCATCATCCTGATGAAGACGCCGGTCTCGCTCCATCGCTTCCAGCGATTGTACAACGTCTTGTGTGGGCCATAGACCGGCGGCGCGTCACGCCAGCGCAGCCCGTTGCGATTCACGAAGATGATCCCGCTCAGTACCCGACGATCATCCACCCTCGGCCTGCCGTGGCTCTTCGGAAAGTGCGGCCTGAGCCGCTCCATCTGCTCGTCCGTCAGCCAATAAAGGTCGCTCATATCCAGACTCCCCGCAGAGCCTGAATCAGATCGAGCGCATCACATCAATGGGTCCTGAGCCTAGAGCATTTTCCGATCAGTCTGCATCGTAGCCTGCGGCGGCGAAGTAGTTTGCGCATTCCAGCGGCGAGTAGGTCTGGATGATCCGGGCGATGGCGTCCCAGAGCTGGTCGATGGATCTGGCGGCGGCCTTTCTCAGCATCGCCTTGAGCTTGGCGAAGGCGTTCTCGATCGGATTGAGGTCGGGGCTGTAGGGCGGCAGGAACAGCAGCCGTGCGCCGACGGCCTCGATCGCATCCCTGATGGGCGTGCTCTTCTGGGCGGCGAGGTTGTCCATGATCACGACGTCGCCGGGCTTCAGGGTCGGGGCCAGCATCTGGTGGACATAGGCCAGGAACCAGGCCCCGTTCATCGGGCCGTCGATCACCATCGGGGCGGTCATGCCGCTCAGCCGCAGGGCGCCGACGAAGGTGGTGGTCTTCCAGTGACCGTGGGGCACGCTGCACCTCAGCCTCTGGCCGCGCGGCGCACGCCCGTGGCGGCGGGCCATCTTGGTGGAGGCTCCAGTCTCATCGATGAAGACGAGCCGTTTGGGATCGAGGTCGAGCTGGCTGTCGAACCATGCTTGTCTCCGGATCAGGACGTCGGGACGGCTCTGCTCGTCCGCGTGCGCCGACTTTTTTTGAGCGTGATCCGGCGGCGCACGAAGAACCGCCACAGGCTCGACAGGCTGGTCGCCACGCCCTGCTCCGCCAGCGCCGCCCGAAGCTCGGCCAAGGTGATGTCGCTCTTGCGCTCGACCAGGCTCAGGATCAGGTCGGCATGGCCTTCGATCCGCCCAGAGCGACGATCCCCGCCCAGAGGCCCCGGCCGCACGTCGCCCTGTCTGCGGACCCGCGAGCGCCAGCGGATTGCGCTCGCCGCGCTGACCCCGAACCGCGCCGCCGCCTGACGGCACGACATCCCGCTATCAATCGCGGCGATCACACGATCCCGCAGATCCACCGAAAGCGCCTTGCTCATTCATGCTGGCCTCCGCCTCCAGCAGGAATGTTGAATCAGAACCCGGCTCCCTTGGGAATCCCCGGAGATTCAATCAGGTCGCAAAGTGCTCTAGGCTCCCAAGCACGCCGCATCGCGAACACCCATACCCGAGACACGCCGGACCCGTGAGAGGTCGCGATCGGCATGCATTAAGGCGGCTGATCGCCGCGGCCGTCATTCTCTTCGGTGGAGCGGGTCTCTGGATCGTCCTGAGCGGCACCGGAGACCTGCGGGGTCGGCCATCCGTCGAACCGCTGTCGGACCTCGCCGTGATCGAGGCGACCCAGTCGTGCTCGCGACACACGACTGAGGATGGCTCGAGCGCCGGGGAGCGGGATCGCGCGCCTGTCTGCCTTTACTGGCCGTCCGGCTAGATCAAATTCCAGTGGTTTCAGCTTCGAACACCGCAACGTGTATCTGCTCATGGAGCTTCTGGTGCCCTCCGGAACACCCACTTCCGAGAATGTCGCTTATGCGCAAATGAGGTCAACGACGCAGCGTACGGCTGGTGCGATGGCAAGCGCCTGAGTCGGACGACGGGGGCCTGCATCAGGCGTGAGGCCTCGGCCTGACAGATATCGACAAGAAGGATGTTAATCCACGGGGCCCTTGGCAAACGCCCGGTCGAGAAAGTCGGCGACCTTTTTCCATTCAGCGCCAGCCCGCCCGCCCGTCACCGCCTTGGCTTTGACTTCCTGAAGGAGGAGCTCACGGTCCAGATACGCCGCCGTTTTGCCATACTCAACTTGGCGCGGGCCACTCTCGGCCGCACGACGCTGCAGCTCCTTCAGAGAGCAATCTCCCTTCAGCCGGTTCGCCTTGTCGCTGATAACGCGCACGTTCGTTGGGATGTATCCTTTTGATGGAACGATCCGGTCCAAGGACGGCGAGTTGGCAGAGCGCTTTGGGCCGACGGCCACTGGAATGCCGAGGACTGGGCACCACTCCGGCACCGAGACTGACCCTTTCGGAAGGTTAAAATGCACGCCCAGGCGCATCGCGCGGCGGCGCGCGCGTTCCCAGATAGCGTCGGATGGGCGTTCGCGGGTCCGTCGACGCAAGTAACCGCGCATATAGGCAGCGTTGCACTCTTTGCATGTCGAGCGGTGGCGCGGCTCGCCGTGGATGGGGCAGCTGATAGATTTACGGACGGGAGACATGTAGGTTATCCTGGTTGATCCCGACCTAGAATTGCAAAGTAATGTTTTTAAATCAAGTTTAATTATTATGATCGCTCGAAACCATCCGACAGGTCATCCTACCGGTGCCCAGTTGCGCGCCGCTCGCGCGCTCGTCAAAATCACGGTGGCATCGCTCGCAGCCCGATCCGGCTTGGCACAGGGCACAATCAACAGGGCCGAGTCGGTCGACGGCATGGCGCCCGTGAACTCTGCGAACGCTCTTCTTATGGTACGAATACTCGAGGACGCGGGGGTTATATTTCTTGATGCTAACGCGAGCCTAGGCCCTGGAGTGCGGCTGTCGCAGCCCAAATCTGAGTGAACCGGGGTGCCGTCGACGCCCGCAAACGATGGTGGCCGGGTATTATCTACCCGTTTTTAGTGAAAATCCCCCGATTCAGGAGAAATCGTGCCGGATTCACCGCCTCCTAGAATCTTCTTCTATGTTACGGGCTGTGCCTGCAAGTTGTTATCAGGCTAAGTATCCGTTAAGGTAAATATTAAAATAGAGATTGATCGGGAATGAGAAATCCTTCTGTATAGAACTTATCGGCAGTCGAGCCGACTCAAATAAGGAGATCAATGCTCCTGTTTACAAGTATCAAAGTACATGCAAGCTCCATCAGAAGAATTCCAAGCCTACACCCCGGCCACTTCCCGCCTGGGTGACTTCGTCTTCGCATACAAGACGGAAGATGGTCTGGATCGCCTCGTCTACCGTGTGCCTGCAGAGGGGCGTCCTCCACACTGGCACGAGGAACGCCCTCTGCCTGCAACCGGAAAGGTCATGGGCAGGCTCGCATCCCCCACCTTCCGTGCAAAAATCGAACGATCGGTCGCGCAGTACGACAATCAGCTCGAACTCTGGAGGAAACGTGCGGAGTTGACTGGGGCAAACGGTGACCGCAGCGTCCGTTCATTGGCTGAACTTTATCGCGTCGAAGACCGGTTGAGCCGCAGATACTCGATCCTGCGGGACTCATCAAAGGAGCGGGTCAATCGAATGATCGAAGTCATCGCTCAATGGGCTGATGCCAATGGCCAGCCGTCATTCGCAACGATCGGGCGCGACGAGCTTGTCGAGTTCCTGCAACTATTTGACGATCGCCCCGCGCTAAAGTGTCAGGTCAAGAACGCCCTAAGTCTCCTCATGCAGACGGCCGTTTGGGTGAAATGGCGCGAGGATAACCCGGCGCTGACCATCAAGGTCCCCAACCCGCCGGCACCTGTTCGGGAGATCTGGACGCGCGATGACGTCAAAACTTACATCGCTGCTTCGGCCGGGTTCGGTCACCCGGCGGTCGGCGGTATCATCCAGTTTATGTACGAGACTGGTCAGCGGCCTGGCGATGCGCGGCGGCTCCGTTATGGAGTTGATTACTCGAACGGCTACATCCGGATTCGCCAAAGCAAGGGCGGGGTGATCGTCAACGGGAAGCTGAAGCTCGCAAACGCCAAAGCCATCGATGCCGTGAGGGTTGCCGGTTCGGATTACGTTTTCGAGAACCCGAAAACTGGCACAGCGTACACATCCGACGAACTGACCTACGTGTTCGACAAGATTCGCGCTGAAGTCGATCAGAGGGACGGGCGGTGGCTCATCTTGTACACTCTCCGTCACACCTTTGTGGTCCGGCAAGTCATCGCTGAAACACACCCTTATGATATCGCCGCTCTGACCGGTCATACTCACGCAAGCGTTAATCGGATCATGGAAAAGTACTTCATCCGCGACTCGAAGGCCGCCATGCGGGCCCTGAAGAATTTGAACCGTGCCGAAGGCGGCAGCGACGAAGACTTCGGCGACTTCAACGTGGGGGAAGGTGATTTCGGTTCGCAGGCACCGAAGAAGAAGAAGACCGTTCTCGGTGCTGGCCTCGCCCGCCGCCAAGCGATCCAGTTCGCCAAGCGCTACCTGGATCGCGAAGAAGTCGAGCAGATGATCATTGATAACGTCGAGATCAGGACGAGCCTGACCAATTAAACTTGTTGTCCCGCTCCGGAGAATCCGGAGCGGGCAGGTAAAAGTCACGATTCGTCTCAGTGAAATAGGGCTTGAGACTGAGACGGAACATGACAGGCCTCCGTTGATTATAATAGAGTTTCATGGTTAACTTATTTTTACAAGCGCTCTTGCTCAATTCGAAATGAGGTGTAGCTGGATGGCCTTCTAATAGAGGAGGTCGCCTTGCCCGCGCCGGAACCCCACCCGATAGTTTTCACCGCTGCCGTTCGCCCTCGCGCGAAGGGACGAGCACGTTACTCAGGCCGCCATGCGACAAGGCGGTTCTACACCCCCGCGCCCACCACGGAGTTTGAAGACGCTATTGGCCGGGCCGCCCGGGCGGCGATGGAAGGCGCCTCCCCGCTGACGGGACCGGTCGACGTTCATGTGCTCATCCGGCTCAGGCCCTGTGCATCAACCAGCAAGACGAGAGCCAACGCAATGATCGGCGGCGCCATCCTGCCGGCAAAGACGCCAGACGTGGACAACGTCGCGAAGGGTGTTTTGGATGGTTGCAAGGGGATAGCGTTCGTCGACGACCGCCAGGTCATCCGACTGATATCCGAAAAGACCTATTCCAGCTCCGAAGGCGTGGACGTCTGCATCACGTCACGCACGGAAGCAGCCGGATAGGTAGCAATGAGGGCGTTGGTTATGGCCGCACCAGCTTTTCAAATAATTGTCGCGCAAGGACTCGGAGCGGCGGGTCCGAAATGCTCGACACAGTAACGGGTCGAGGAGGACGAGGCGGAAGACTGCGACCGCTGGCCGACTGGTAAAACCCAGTCGGCCAGTGCGGTCGATCAGGCGCGCGGGTGGTTTCGGACCGTGATCTTGTTCTTGCCGGCTTCAAGGATGCCGCAAACCGGAGCGCCGTCGGCGGAGCGGAGCGCTCCGAAGGCGTACGGCTCGCCAGCCTCGTCCAGAAGCACCATGAAAGCCCGAGCCCAGCTGCCCGTCTTCATGGTGATGCTGACCGGGGACAGGCTCATGAGGCGGCTGTTATCGACCGTGAAGGATACGGGCGTAACGCCATCCGAGATGACGTCTGCTTCCTGGTAGTCGATGCCGTCGGCACCGGGCGGCTTCAGCAGGACGATGGCGTTCAGGTGCAGTTGGTCGGGGAGCGTCTTACCGCGCAGGCGGTCGACGGGGCCCACGACCGCTTCGAAAGCGGACATGTAGATTCTCTTTTCTGGAGAGGTTGAGCCCAGCAATTTGCGGGCGGTTCGGCCGCCGATTGGCGACCTCAGGGATAGTACTTGGCGGCCCGAGGCAGGGCAAGAAACGTGACATGCGCCGACACCCAACACGTGGCGTAGATCCTCGGCCCGATCCGCCAACCCCTAAGAACCCAACTCAGAATTGCCATGCCCGGCTCTAACCGGATGAGAGCCTCCGCAGCCCTCGAGCTGTCAAGCGCTATTTTCAACATTAGCAACGTTTTCAGATAGTTACGGCCGAACTGGCTTGCGCGGGCCGCGGTGACGTGGTAGGTGAGCCCTATGAAACCCAACCAGCCACTTGCCCCGCCCGCCATGACGACCGAGCAACTGATCGATGAGATCGCGAATGCAGAGCCGCATTATCTCCCGCCGGAAGTGACGCGCCGCTGCCTGGATCTGCTCGCGGAAATCGTGTTCGAGCGGGCGAGCAAGGGGGTGTCAGTCGAGGTCACGCACTTCGGCACGTTCGCGCCCTCCACTCATGGCAATGTCGTGGTCTTCAGCGGGACCTGACGCCATGATGACCTTGAAAAGGCCTGCCGTCCGCCAGTCAGATGTCCGGCGAGTTGTCCGCGCTGCTCATGCGGAAGGCCTGAGCCCGCGTATGATCAGAGTGGAGACCTCGGGCGACGTGTCCGTTGAGGTAGGTGACTTCGTCGAGCAGAATGTAAGCGCACTCGACCAGTGGCGTGGACGCCGACATGACGCCTCAGCTCAAAGGCATTAATACCTACGTCCGGCGCGACCCGGACGGCAAAGTTGTGGCCACCTACTTTTACGCTTGGAAAGGCGGCCCGCGGCTGCCCGGTAAGCCTGGATCGCGCGAGTTCGTGGCCGCCTATGAAGAGGCGCACCGCCAAGCTAAGGCGCGAACCGGCGACGATCTGGCGAGCCTTGCTCTCAAATATCAGGCCTCCCCGGAATTCACCGGTTTGGCCGAGGGGACGCGGAAGGAGTGGCGCCGGTTCATCAGCCTAATCTGTGCCGACGGGAGCGAGTTCGACATAGGCGGACTTCCGATTGCGGCTCTCGACGACCCCAGGGTCAAAGGAGACCTGCTTGCATGGCGTGACCAGTGGCAACACACAAAGCGCAAGGCGGACTTTGCCATGCAGGTGCTGTCGCGGGTGCTTTCATTCGGGCGTCAACGCGGGCTGCTCGCCACCAACGCTGCAGTTGGACTGGGTCATCTGTACAACGGAAACCGTGCGGACCAGATTTGGACACCCGAGGACATCGCCGCATATGTCGATGCGTCGACCTCGCCTGAAATCAGCTTTGTGCCACAACTGGCCTGCCTGACCGGTCTGCGTCTGCACGACCTGCACACGCTGACTTGGGATGAAGTTGGCCCCGTCGCGATCGAAAAGCCGACCAGGAAAAGCAACTACACAAAAGTCGCAGTTATCCCCTTGTTGGACGAAACGAAAGAACTTCTTGCCCGGATTAAGACGCAGCAGCTTGCCCGAAATGAAGAACTTCTAAGGGCCGCCGCCAGCGGCAGTGGTCCCGAGCCGGCGTTGCCCGCCACCGTTCTTTCTCACACCCTAGGCCGTAGCTGGAAGTACTCGGGCCTCTCAACTCGGGTCAGCGATACGCAGAAGGCATCATCTCCCAGGGTTACCAAACATCTGCATGATGCTCGGGGTACATTCGCAACGCGTCTTCGGCGAGCAGGGCTGACCGCTCCAGAAATTGCTGACGTACTCGGATGGGACGAGGAACGGGTCGAGAAGCTGCTCGCGATCTACGTGGATCGTCAGACCATCGTCATGGGAATCGCCGAACGGATCCAAAGGCTCGAAGCCGAAGCCCGAGTCGCGCAAAAACCGCCTGGCCCTGTCTCGATGACAAGAGCGTCGGTCGATGCAGTCGGGTCAACGAAGCCGTCGACGGTCCGTAAGTTGGCGACGGCCAGCAACGAGGAAAGAAACCGCATGAAATACCCCTTGATCGGACTCTGCGCACTGATGGGCGACAAGGGGGTTGAACGTCGAAGCCCATGGGTGAGCGACGATTGGCTCGGCGCCGAGATCGCTCGCGATCCGTGGCTGTTCCGCGAAGTTGAGTTTGAAGCTGGCTACTTCGATCTGCCGTCCGACGCTGACGCGTTGCGGTGGCCGATCCCCGCCTCAACGGCCGAAGAGA
This sequence comes from Brevundimonas sp. TWP3-1-2b1, assembly GCF_049896165.1. NCBI lineage: Bacteria > Pseudomonadati > Pseudomonadota > Alphaproteobacteria > Caulobacterales > Caulobacteraceae > Brevundimonas > Brevundimonas sp. TWP3-1-2b1. The sequence continues at coordinate 141,728 of NZ_JAFCTT010000004.1, forward strand.
TGGGTCGCCGACTGACAGCCTCCTACCGCTAAGTCAAACGGCGATATTTCGACGAAGGTGTCACGCCACACTGATCGGTGCGCCCTTAGCCGCCCGTTCCATGAACTCACAAAGCCATTCCAACTAAAAACACGCCGAAATGGTTTTGGGAATCGCTCGTCCAAAACAGCCAAATATGATCCGTAGGCGGATCAAATTGATTTCAGATTATGCCTCAAAAACAACCATTTATTGGAGCGGGCGGCGGGAATCGAACCCGCACGAAAAGCTTGGGAAGCTTTCAGGCTACCACTACATCACGCCCGCGGAAGCTGGCGGCAGCCTAGCGGAATGCGCGGGACGCTCAAGCGCGGACTCACGCTGGGCCGATTTCTCCAATCCTGTGACATTCACTCCGACATCAGAACCTTTGTCATCCGCGTGACGTAAAGTATTCGCTGCAAATGTTTGGTGAACATCAATCCGCATTCGGATCGACTGTAATAATCGCACGTTTTTCTGTCATTTGAGCTTTGCATTGAAGTCCTAAAGGCGGCGTCGGGATCGCCAGATCGTGTCTGAACGATGCGGCGGCGATCAACCCGTTTCCAACCCGAGGGGATATCGATGCTTCGTCTGACCAAGGTTCTGATGGCCGGTGCGGCCGTGATGGCGCTGGCCGCCTGCGGCTCCGCCGAAGTGGCGTCCCCCGGCGAGGGCGATTTCGGCTCCGGCGGCGGCACGGGTGGCGGCACAGGCCCCACCCCGCTTCCGCCCGGCACCCCCGCCGCTGACTGCCCAACGGGCCTGACCAATGTCGGCACCGTCGCCGCCGGCACTCTGCGCGCCTGCCAGCTGCCCGAGACGATCTCGGGCTCGCTGACCCTGTCGGTCCGCGCCGGCACCATCTACGCCATCTCGGGTCGCACCCAGGTCGGCACCGACCGCGGCGCCGATCCGGCCGCTCCGGTCGCCGGCAGCGTCCAGGGTATCCTGACCATCGATCCGGGCGTGAAGGTCTTCGCCTCGGGCGGTTCGGACTACCTGCTGGTCAACCGCGGTTCGCAGATCTTCGCCGAAGGCACCGCGACCCAGCCGATCATCTTCACCAGCCGCCAGAACGTCGAAGGCGCCACCAACCTGAGCTCGCAAGGCCAGTGGGGCGGCCTCGTGATCGCCGGCCGCGCGCCGACCGCCGTCTGCCCGGCGGGCGTTACGGCCCCGAACGCCTCGTGCGTCGGTCAGGTCGAGGGCACCAGCGCCAACTACGGCGGCAATACACTCGCCGACAACTCGGGCCGCCTGCGCTACGTGCAGGTCAACTTCTCGGGCTTCGAACTGTCGCCGAACAACGAACTGCAGGCCCTGACCCTGGCCGGCGTCGGCTCGGGCACCACGGTCGAGTTCTTCCAGTCCTACAACTCGTCTGACGACGGCATCGAAATCTTCGGCGGCACCGTCAACCTGCGCAACATCGTCATCAACGGCGCTGACGACGACGGTCTGGACACCGACACCGGCTGGCGCGGTGGAGCCCAGTTCGGCATCATCACCCAGAAGCCGACGGCCGTGACCAACGGCAGCCGTGGCCTGGAATGGTCGGCCGCTCCGTCGGGCACCGCCTTCTTCGCCCAGCCCAAGGTCTCGAACTTCACCATCGTCGGCCGTAACGCCGCTGTGGCCGCTGACGCGCTCATCACGATGAACACCGGCACCCAGCCGACGGTCATCAACTCGGTCTTCACCAACCCGACGACCTCGGCCGCCGCCTGCCTGGACATCGACGACGCCCAGACGGTCACCAACGCGCCGATCTTCCGTTCGGTCTTCTTCGCCTGCTCGCGTCCGTATGAAAACGACACGAACATCGACGCCGCAGCGACCGGCGCCGTGTTCACCTCGGCCACCAACGTCAACAACACGGCCGCCGGAACCTCGACGATGACGGCCCCGGCCGGCGCGACGATGACCAACAACGGCCTGACCTTCATCAACGGCGCCAACGAGACGGCCGTCGTGGCGACCAACGGCAACGCCCTCTACCCGTTCTTCACGTCGGTGACCTACATCGGCGCCGTGCGGAACACCGCCGACACCTGGTACCTCGGCTGGACCTGCGGTCTGGCGGCCGGTTCGACCTGCTGATGACGAAGACCGGGGCGGTCCTTGAGGGCCGCCCCGACTTCGCCGTCCCTTTCGTTGAACCCCCTTCAAGGCGCAGATCATGAAGACGCTCTCCCTGACCCTGAGCGGGGTCCTGCTGGCCACCAGCGCGTTGATCGCGCCGGGGCTCGCCTACGCTCAAACTGCTCCGGCCGAAGCCCCCGCCCAGGTCGCGGCGCCGGCTGAACCGCAGGACGAATCGACCCAGGTCGACGAGATCGTCGTCCTCGGCCGCTACATTCCCGAGCCGAACCGCGAGAGCCCGGAAGTGGCGGCCTTCCTGACCGCGGAAGACCTGGCCCGCACCGGCGATTCCAACGCTGCGGAGGCCCTGACCCGCGTCACCGGCCTGTCGATCGTAGAAGGCCGATTCATCTATGTGCGCGGCCTGGGCGAGCGTTACTCCTCGGCCCTGCTGAACGGTTCGCCCCTGCCGAGCCCCGAGCCGCTGCAGCGCGTGATCCCGCTGGACCTGTTCCCGTCCGACATTCTGGCCGGCGTGACCGTCCAGAAGACCTACTCGGCCAACTATCCCGGCGAGTTCGGCGGCGGCCTGATCGACCTGCAGACGATCTCGACCCCCAATGATCCGTTCTTCACCTTCAAGGCCTCGCTCGGCGGCAACACCGAGACCACGGCGCAGGACGGCCTGATTTACTACGGCGCGCGTACCGACTTCCTGGGCTTTGACGACGACACTCGCGACATCCCCGGTCCGGTCGCTCTCGGTTTCGCTTCGGGCAGGCGCATCAACTCGGCCAACTTCACCGCCACAGAACTCCGCCGCATGGGCCAGTCGCTGGTCAACGCGCCGCTTCGCCTGCTGCAGCGCGAGCAGATCCCGGTCAACTTCGGCCTGGGCTTCACGGGCGGCGCGTCGACCGAGACCGGTATCGGCACGCTCGGGGCCGTGTTAGTGGCCGGATACGACAACAGCTCGAGGACCCGTGAGGGTCAGCGCGACAGCGGCCGCCTCGACAGCGGCAAGCTGGTGCTCGCAAACGACTACGACTTCATCTCGACCCAGAACGACATCCAGCTGAATTTCCTGGGCGCGCTCAGCCTCGAGAGTGGCGACAACACGATCAAGTGGACCAACCTCTACGTCCGCAATACGACCAAGGAAGCGCAGAGTGTCGACGGCATCGACGATCTTGGCGGCCAGGCTCGGCGTCGCACGGACCTGACGGCCTGGTATGTCCGTCAGCTTCTTTCGACGCAGCTGACCGGCGAGCATTTCTTCGGCGAGGCCTGGGAGTTCAACTGGCGCGCCGCCTACGCAAAGACGTCGCGTGACGCGCCTTACGAGAACAGCTTCGGCTACGGCGTGAATGCCGCTGGAAACTTCGTTCATTCGATCCAGTCCAACTCGATGGCGTTCAGCGAACTTGATGACGACGTTGTGTCGGGCGGCGCGGACCTCAGCTATATCCTTCCGCTGTCAGACTACCGCGAGGCCAAGTTCACGGTCGGCGTCGCCGGCTATGACAATAATCGCGACTCCCAGGAGCGCCGCCTGCGCTTCAACGCGATCAACACGCTTTCGGCCGATCAGCTGGAATCGCGGGTCGATTATCTGTTCTCGGACTTCAACATCGGCCCGTTCCTCCAGATCGAGGAAGTGACCGGGTCGAACGGCGCCGCCGCCTTCGAAGGCCAGCTGACGGTCAACGCCGTCTACGGCCAGATCGAGGCCGAGGTGATCCCGCTGGTCAACCTGACCGTTGGCGTTCGCTACGAGGACGGCCAGCAGACGGTCAGCCCGGTCGACCTGTTCGGCAGCACGACCGGCCTGGTCCGCACCGAGATCCAAGAGCAGTACGTCCTGCCCGCAGCCACGTTGACCTGGAACTTCGCCGAGGACATGCAACTGCGTCTGGCTGCGTCCAAGACCATCGGCCGTCCGCAGTTCCGCGAACTGGCGCCGCAGCAGTTCCGCGATCCGGAAACGGACAGGACCTTCATCGGCAACCAGTTCCTGGTCGATACCGAGATCATGAACCTGGATGCCCGTTTCGAATGGTACTTCGCCCGCCAGCAGTTCATCACGGCCGGCGTCTTCTACAAGGACCTGGAAAATCCGGTTGAATCCAGCGTCGTCGATCAGGGCGCGAGCATCTCGCAGACGTTCCTGAACGCACCCCGGGCGCGGATCATCGGCGCCGAGATCGAGGCCAAGAAATACTTCGAGTTCCCGGACTCGGGGATGGACTTCATCGCCAACAAGCGCTGGCTGGTGCAGGCCAATTACACCTTCTCGGACTCCGAAGTGACCGTTGAGACCGGCGACAAGGTCCTGACGCAGAGCGGTCTGGGCGTGCCGGAGAATGCGGCCTTCTACGTGATCGATGGCAGCCGTCTGCAGGGTCAGTCGGACCACGTCGCCAACCTGCAACTGGGTTGGGAAGACGACATGGCTCGCTCGCAGGCGACCTTCATCCTGAACTACGTCTCGGAGCGGACCTCCGCCCGGAACATCGCCGGCAACCCGGATCTGATCCAGGAACCCGGCGCCTTCCTCGACTTCGTCTATCGCAAGGACTTCGACGTCATCGGCCGCGAACTGGGTCTGGCCGTCGAACTGCGTAACCTGCTCGGCACCGACTATCAGGAATACATCGAGCTGGGTTCGACCAAGATCGACGTCAACTCTTATGACCTGGGCTCCAGCGCCTCGATCAGCCTGACCGCCCGCTTCTAAAGAGGGCTTACGATTTCAAAGACCGGGGCCGTCCACCGCGAGGTGGGCGGCCCTTTTCTTGTTCCTCCCCCGTCGGGGGAGGTGGCGCGGCGCGCCTTTGCGCCGTGACGGAGGGGGCTCGTCCCGGACTCCGGCGTTTGCAGCAGGCCCCCTCCACCACTTCGTGGTCCCCCTCCCCCGACGGGGGAGGATCTAGTCAGCCCGATAGACCACCTCGCCATCGACCACGGTCAGGACGGCGCGGCCCCTGGGGATGTCGGCTTCGGGGGCGGTCATCAGGTCGATGTCGAAGGCGGTGAAGTCGGCGCGTTTGCCGACCTCGATGGTGCCCAGCTCGCCTTCGCGGAACGAGGCGAAGGCGGGCCACAGGGTGAACATCTTCAGGGCCGTGGCGCGGTCCACGGCCTCGTTCGGGCGCCAGTCGGGTCCCTGGAAGCCTTCCAGATCGCGGCGAGCGACGGCGGCGTAGAATTCGATCAGGGGATCGCCGCGCTCGACCGGGGCGTCGGAGCCGCCGACCACGACGACGCCGAGATCCACCAGACTGTGCCAGGCATAGGCGCCGTCCAGGCGGGCGTCGCCGAGGCGGGCCGATGCGAAGTGGAAGTCGCCGATGGCGTGGCTGGGCTGCATCGAGGCGATGACCTGCAGGTCCCGGAACATCGGCTCGTCCCCGGGGCGCAGGATCTTGGCGTGCTCGACGCGCCAGCGGGGTTGGGCAAGGCCGCGTTCACCGGCGGGCACGGCGGCCATGGCGTCGCGGTACCAGGTGAGAACCTCGGTATTGCCCCGGTCGCCGATGGCGTGGGTGGCGACCTGGATGCCGCTGCGCAGCGCGTTCTCGTAGAGCGGGGCCATTTCCTCGCGCGTCGTCTGCATCAGGCCCGAGGTGTGGGGGGCGTCGCTGTAGGGTTGATGCAGGGCGGCGCCGCGCGAGCCGAGCGCGCCGTCGACATAGTATTTGATGGCGCGGGTGATGATCCGTCCGTCGGCGACGCTGCGGGGGCCCGAGGCGATCAGGGCGGCGCCGCCGTCGGGGGTGACCGAGTTGTAGACCCGCAACGGCGCCTCCCCGGCCTCGGCCATCTGCTCCAGCAGGGGGATGTCGGACCAGGGCGCGCTCATGAAATGGATCCCGGTCCAGCCGTAGCGGGCCTCGACCCGGAAGCCGGCGCGATAGGCGTTCCGCTTCGCCTCGGGATCGGCCTGGGGCATCAGGGGCGCGAGCAGGGACATGGCGGCGTCGACGATGAAGCCGGTCGGCAGTCCACCGGGGCCCTTGGCGATCTCTCCGCCCGAGGGGGCGACCGTCGAGGCATCGATCCGGGCGGCGGCGAGAGCGGGCGAGGAGGCGGTGATGGCGTGGCCGTCGGCGCGCTCCAGCAAAACGACCCGGCCAGGTGCGGCGGCGTCGAGGTCGGCGGCGGTCAGGAAGCGGGCGCCGTTGGCACTTTCGGGCCAGCGAGTCTCGATCCAGCCGCGACCGATGATCGGACCCTCGGGGTGGGCCTCGGCCCAGGCGGTCAGCCTGGCCATGGCGTCGACGACGGAGGTCGAGCCCTCGAGGTTCAGCGTCAGCTCGCGCCAGCCGATGCCGTCGAGGTGGGCGTGGCCGTCGGTGAAGCCGGGGAACAGGGTGGCGCCGTCCAGATCGATGACGGTCAGCCCCTCGGTCGAGGGCGCATCGGCGGCGGCCCCGACCCAGGTGATGCGGCCGTCGCGGGCGATCACGATCTCGGCCGTCGGGGCGGCGTCATTGCCGGTGTGGATGGTTCCGCCCCGGATCAGCAGGTCCTGGGCCTGTGCTGGGAGGGCGAGGGCGGCGATGGCGGCGGTGGTCAGGAACGAGCGGAGCATGGGGTCACCGGGCTGGCGGAAATCGGACGGCGGAGTTGCGGGGATTGGCGCGCGAAGGTCAAGGCTGGGTGGAGCAGCGGTCGGCCCGGACTTCAAAACACCGTCCGAAGCGTTCGAAGCGTTCGGAGCGACCGGGGAGGAGGTCCAGACTCCTGAAACTGGAGTCCAGATAGTCCGTAGAGTCTACTCGGCTGGGGGGCGTGATGGCGATGTCAAAGACCGGGACCAGTGTCTCACGGTTTTCGGGAGCGGTCGGGATAAGGCCTCTGAATAATTCCGACCGTTGATTTCAAAGGCGGATTCGGCCGATCCGTTGATGGGTATGGGGTGCCGAACCCTCTCCCGCTGGGAGAGGGCTTGAGGCTCGCAGAGCGAGGCGATGCGCCAGCCGAAAGGGTGAGGGTCGTGCCTCACCGGTTAGCATCCGACCCTCACCCTTTGGCTGCTTCGCGCCGCCCTTCGGGTCGCGCAAGTCCGATCGCCGGACGGCTCCCGGGCGCTCAAGCCCTCTCCCACCGGGAGAGGGAAGATTAACCCGCGACCGGAGACGGAACCCCGACCACGTCGTCGACCGATCCTGTGGTGACCGGGTGATACCCCGGACGCGCCGTCGCATAGACGCGCGTCGCGATGGGACGGCCCCAGTCGCCCTGGCCCCACAGCGAGGTGTAGAGCGGCAGGACGAATTTTCGGCGGCCCTGCGAGGTCAGGAACCGTTCCAGCGTCGGCACGGCCGGCTGGTAGCGGTGGGCGACGGCGATCTGGAGCCACTGGAACAGGACCTCGGCATTGCCCTCGGCGCGCAGGTTGAGGGTGGTCTCGAGGTCGGCGAGCTGGGCGGGGGTCAGCCACGGGCGCGTGGCGGCGGCGCCTTCGGGACGCCAGGCGAGGAAGTGCTGACGTTCCTGCGTCGACCAGCCGGACCAGGGGATGGCCGAGGCCGGGCCCTTGTCGGCGAAGAAGGCGTCGGCGGCCGTGTCCACGGCGGTCAGGGCGGTCGAGACCGGGGCCTGGGCGTTCGACGGCAGGCCCGGCTGATAGACCCAGTTGTCGAGCTGCAGTTCACGCTCCAGCGCGGAATCGCCACGCACCAGATTGGCGCGGATATCGATCAGGAAGCCGCCGGCGGTCATGGGCCTGAAGGCGTTGCGCTCAAAATAGCCCTTCAGCCAGGCATCGAAGCGCTCGCGGCCGACGATCCGCTCGATCGTGCGCAGGAAGGCGGCGCCCTTTTCATAGGGGATGTCGTTCAGGCCGTCGTCGGGATCGCGGCCGTCGAGGTCGACGTGCAGGCGGGTGTCGAGCGGATCCATCTCGGCCAGCGACGACTGCAGGTCGTTCCAGCCGAGGACCTGGAGCATCATCGCGCGGTCGCGGCCGTAGACCGCCTCCATGATGCGGTTCTCGAAATAGGTGGTCGTGCCCTCGTTGAGCCAGATGTCGGCCCAGGTGGCGTTGGTGACGAGGTTGCCGGACCAGGAGTGGGCCAGTTCGTGGGCGACCAGCGAGACCAGCGACTTGTCGCCGGCGACCACGGTCGGGGTGGCGAAGGTCAGGCGCGGGTTCTCCATCCCTCCGAACGGGAAGGACGGCGGCAGGATCAGCAGGTCGTAGCGGCCCCAGCGGTAGGGACCGTAGAGGGCCTCGGCGGCGTCGACCAACTGGCCCATTTCGGAGAATTCGGCCTTGGCGGCGTCGAGACGGCCGGGCTCGGTCCAGACGCCGACGCGGGCGCCTTCGGACGCAAACTTCAGGTCGCCGACCGCCAGGGCGATCAGATAGGGCGGGACCGGGTTGGTCATGCGGAAGCGGTAGGCGTGCATGCCGTCAGCGGCGCGTTCGCCGTCGGGCGTCAGCATCTCCGCCGACATGACGGCCTTGAGCGCCTCGGGGACGGTGATCTTTGCCGAATAGGTCTGGCGGATGCCGGGGCTGTCCTGGGTCGGGACCCAGGTGCGGGTCAGGATGGCCTGGCCCTGGCTGAACAGGAAGGGTTGCTGCCCGCCGGCGGTCTGGGCCGGGGTCAGCCACTGGAGGGCCGCGGCGTCGGGGCGGGTGGAATAGGTCACCACGATCTTCTGCACCTTGCCGGGCGCGAAGGCGGGGACGGTGACGGTCAGGGCCTGGCCCTTGATCGGGTCCTCGGCGCCGAGGGCGAACTGAAGCGCATTGCCCTTGTCGTCGGCGACGGAGCGGATCTCGAGGTTCCTGATGTCGAGAATGACCTGGGTCGCGCCGGGCTCGCCCGTGACGTCAAGCGTGGCCGTGCCCGACAGGGTCTTTGTGGCGAAGTCGGCGGTCAGGTCGAGATCGACGTGTCTGACCCGCGCGATCTGGGGCTGGGCCCAGGAGTGGACGTCCCGCTCATAGGTCACCGGCGCCGTGGCCGAGGCGGGCAGGGGCGGCATGTCGGACTTCGTGTCGCCCTGACCGCAGGCGGCGAGCAGGGCGAGGGTGGAAGCCATCACGGCGAGGCGGGCGCGGGACATCAAGGCGTACTCCGAAACGTTTCGGCGCGGAGGGAGCCCTGAAAGCGTGGCGAGATCAAGGGGCGTCGCGCCCCGCGGCCTACCCGGCGGCGACCGGGACCGGATTGCGGGCCACGAACAGCCTGCCGCGTTCGGCCAGCAGGACGAAGCCCAGGGCGGCGATCCCGCAGGCGGTGATGCCCAGGGTCATGGGCACGACCGTGCCGTTGAACGACTGGCCGATGGAAAAGCCGATCAGCGAGCCGATGATGGTCGAGATGAAGCCCTGGGCCGAGGAGGCGGTGCCGGCGATATGGCCCATCGGCTCCATCGCCATGGCTCCGAAATTCCCGGCCAGCAGCCCGAAGCAGAACATGGTGCAGGCCTGCAGGATGCCGAAGGTCCAGATGGTCTCGTGGCCGCTGAGGGTGACCATCAGGTGGATGGCGCCGAAGGTGATGAAGCCCAGCAGGGCCGTGTGGCCGATCATGCGAGAGCCCAGCTTCTCGACCAGTTTCGCGTTGACGACGGAGGCGATGGCGATGCCGCCGGCGATCAGGGCGAAGACGGTGGTGAACAGGGCCGGGGCCTCGAACACGTCGAAGAAGATCTGCTGCGACGAGTTGATGAAGGCGAACAGGGCGCCCGTGATCGCCGTCATGGCCAGGGTGTAGCCGATGGAGACACGGTTGGTGACGGCCTCCCTGAAGGCCAGGACGATGCGCCTCGCCTCGATCGGAAGGCGGTCCTGGGGGTGCAGCGTCTCGGGCAGGCGCACGCCGGCCCAGATCATCAGGGCGACGCCCGCGAAGGCGAGGACGCCGAAGATGGCCTCCCACGGCGCGACCAGCAGGATGGCCTGACCCAGGGAAGGGGCGATGACGGGGACGCCGAGGAAGACGAGGAAGCTGAGGCTCATCACCCGCGCCATGGTCCGGCCCGAGAAGCGGTCACGCACGATGGAGACGGCCAGAACGCGGGTCGCGGCCGAGCCGAGCCCTTGACCGACGCGGGCCAGGATCAGGGTCTCAAAGGTCGGGGCCAGCATGGCGACCAGGCTGAAGACGACATAGATGCCGACGCCGATCATCAGGATCGGCTTCCGGCCGAACCGGTCGGCGAGCGGGCCGTAGACGATCTGCATGCCGCCGAAGCCGAGCAGATAGGCGGTGATGACCCACTGGCGGCTGTTGTCGGAGGCGACGCCCAGCGCATCGCCGATATCCGGCAGGGCCGGCAGCATGGAGTCGATGGCCAGGGCGTTGAGCGCCATCATCAGGGCGATCATGCAGACGAATTCCGGGAAGCCCGGGCCTTTGGGCCTGGCGATTTCGTCCGTGGTTGAGGTCATCGTGTCCAGATGCGCGTTGAGGCGCCGGCCCGCAACCGGTCAGCCTGTAACTTTTCGCAACTGCGAGATGACGGTTGCGACCCAGGGGCTAGGGCATGAACTGGATGGTGCGGGCGAACCTGTGATCGACCGCGGACCGGTCGGTCGTCGCATCCGCCATCAGGGCGATGGCTGCGTCGCCGAAGCCCATGCCGGGATGGGTCTCTTCCAGAACGGCGCATTCACCGACGCGGCCGTCGGCGAAGGCCGTGCATTCCAGGGTCACCGCAACGCTCTGGAGCAGCGGCGCCGGAGTGGGTTCGAGCGCCGTCATCGGCGCGGGTTCGACGGCGAGCGCCGCGCGGGTGAGGGTGAGCTGGCCCAGCGAGGGGTCGGCGAACAGGGCGAGGGCGAGGGTCAGAGCGATCATGGGACGGGCCTTTGGACTGCCGGATTAATGATCGGCGAACCGGAGCGTTCCAGCCGGGCCGCAGACGACATCGGACCTATCGCTGATGTGACCCGTTCGGCACACTGTGTGATCCTGACGGAAGGCGACCCATGGCGAAGAGACCGGCGACGGCGAAGAAGACCCTGTCGGCGGCGAACCTGAAGGCGCTCGGGGACGCGCGTCTGGCCGATCTGCTGATGGAGATGGCGGGCGAGGACGCGGGCTGGAAGCGGCGGCTGCGCATGGAGCTGGCGGCCGAGGTCGGGGCGGCCGATCTGGCGCTGGAGATCGACAAGCGGCTGAACACCCTGGCGGGCAGCCGGACCCGGGTGTCGTGGCGGAAGCGGCCCGAGTTGCTGGCCGACCTGGCGACCGTCCGCCGGATCATTGTGGACAGGCTGGCGGCCATGGATGCGCGGCTGGGGCTGGACCGTCTGGTGGCCTGGTTCGACCTCTATCCGGGGCTGGCCGCGCGGGTGAAGGATCCAAAGGGCGAGCTGGCCCTGCTGTTCGACGGGTCATCGACGGAACTGGCGGCCACGGCCTCGCTGGCGGGGGCGGAGGTGGCGGCGCCGATCCTGATCGAGGCGCTGAATACGCGACTGTCGGAATGGGGCAGCTGGATCGGGCGCGGGGCGGCGGGGCTGAGCAGGCCCCTGGCGCAGGCCCTGCTGCTCGGGATCACCCAGGGGAGGCCCAGGCCCACCGGGCGGCTGGCGCTGGTGGTGAGGAAGCTGGCGGACCGGGCGGGCGACCTGGATGCCTGGGTCTCCTCGTTGCCGGAGGAGGATCGGGTCAAGCCGGAGATCGGCGCCGAGATCGCGCGACGGCTGGCCGAGGCCGGGCGTTCGGTCGAGGCGCGGGCGGCGCTGGAGGCGTCGCGGCCGAGGCCGGTCGAGGCGTCACGCTCGGGTCGGCGCGAACCGGAACCGCCGCCGCCTCCGCCGGAAAACTGGCTGACCGCCGAGATCGCCGTGCTGGAAGCCGAGGGCGATGTGAAGGGCGCCAGCGATGCGCGCTGGATGCTGTTCGAACGGACCCTGGCCGAGGCGCCGCTGCGGGCCGAGATCGCCAGACTGGCCGACTTCGAGGACGTCGTCGCCCTGGACCGCGCCTTCGCCCATGCGGCCGCCTGGCCCGACGCGACGGCGGGCCTGAGGTTCCTGATGACCTGGCCGGCGTTGCGCGAGGCGGGGGAGATGGTGGTGGCGCGGGCCGGCGACCTGCGCGGCTCGGCCGATGAGGTTCCGCTGTGGGCGTCGCGGCTGGAGGGACGGCATCCGGCGGCGGCCCTGGTGTTGATCCGGGCGCGAGCCGTGGCGCTGACACGCCTGGCCCTGAGCCACGGCGGCGAGGAAGTCGAGCAGCTGCTGCAGCAGGCGGCGGCGCTGGCCGAGCAGACCGGCGATGACGGTCAGGCCGGGTTCCTGCTGGCTCTGGAAGAGGCGGCGCGGCCGGTAAGGCGCGGCTGGCGCTGAGAATGTGGTGCCCCGGGCCGGGGTCGAACCGGCACTCCTTTCGGAACCGGATTTTGAGTCCGGCGCGTCTACCAGTTCCACCACCGGGGCCCGCGAAGGGCTTCTTAGTGGGCTATCGTGCGACGCGCTACTTGAGCCGTGATTTTTTACCCGTGCACCCCGGCGAAGGCCGGGGTCCAGAGTGCGGAGACTGACATTGGGGCTTCCCTGCCATCACGGGACACCTGTGTCTGTGATCTGGATCCCGGCCTTCGCCGGGATGCACGGGGGAGAGGATGAGTTTCTCGCGCCCGCCCCTTGCGTTCCATCATGGTGTAACGCACATCCCCGCCATGACCGAGCCTCTCCCTGACCTCGCCATCGTCTATGAGCATCCCGACTGGTTCGAGCCGCTGTTCGCGGCCCTGGACCGGCACGGCGTCAACTATGTGAAGGTCCCTCTGGGCGACAGCACCTTCGATCCGGCCGGGTCGCCGGCGCCGGCGACGGTTGTGTTCAGCCGCGTGGCGATGTCGTCCTTCCTGCGCGAGCCGGAGCATCCGATCTTCTACGCCCAGAGCCTGTTCGAGCACTGGCAGGGGCAGGGGACGCGGGTGGTCAACGCCTCGGCCCTGAACATCGACACCTCCAAGGCGCGGCAGATGTCGCTGATCGCCCGGCTGGGACTCAAGGGGCCGGCGACGCGGGTGGCGCACCGGCAGGCGGACATTCCCAAGGCGGCCGAGGGGCTGCGTTATCCGGTGCTGGTCAAGGCCGATATCGGCGGGGCCGGGGCGGGCATCACCCGCTATGACGACCCCGAAAAGCTGGCCGAGGCGGCGGGCGAGAAATGGTGTCCGGTCGGGGTCAACGGTCTCTCCCTGATCCAGGAATATGCGCCGCGCCGGGACGGCAAGATCACCCGGGTCGAGACGCTGAACGGCAAATATCTGTACGCCATCGATATCGAGAGCCCGGGCGACGCCTTCGACCTGTGTCCCGCAGACGCCTGTCTGGTGCGGCCCGGCGCGCCGACCCTGACGATGACGAAGACGACCCCGCCGCCCGAGATCATCGAGGCGGTCGAGCGGCTGGCCGTTGCGGGCCAGCTGGAGGTTGGGGGCGTCGAATATCTGATCGACGACCGCGACGGGTCGGTCCTGTTTTACGACATCAACGGCCTGTCCAACTTCGTCACGAAGCCGGTCGAGGTGCTGGGCTTCGATCCGCATGACAATCTGGTCGAATGGCTCAAGGGCATCGTGGCCGAAGAGAAGGCGAAGCGCGCCAGAGGAGCCGAGGCATGAGGTACGGATACTGGGCGCCGGTCTTCGGCGGGTGGCTGAGGAACATCGCCGATGAGCGGGAGGCGTCGTGGGAGAATGCGTCGCGGCTGGTCAAGCGGTCCGAGGCCCTGGGCTATGACCTGACCCTGATCGCCGAGCTCAACCTGAACGACATCAAGGGCATCGAGGCCCCGGCCCTGGACGCCTGGTCGACGGCGGCGGCGCTGGCGGCGGTGACCGAGACGATCGAGCTGATGGTCGCGGTGCGTCCGAACTTCCACCAGCCGGCCCTGTTCGCCAAACAGGCGGCCAATATCGACCGGATCTCGAACGGTCGGCTGGCCCTGAACGTCGTCTCCTCGTGGTGGGCCAAGGAGGCGGAATCCTATGGCCTGCAATTCGACCAGCACGACGATCGCTATGGCCGGACGGCGGAGTGGCTGACCGTGCTGTCGCGCCTGTGGACCGAGAAGCGCGTCGATTTCGAGGGTAGATACTACACGCTGCAGGACGCGATCGTGGAGCCGAAGCCGACCTCCACCCCCGAGCGGCCGCGCCCGGTCATCTATGCCGGCGGCGAGTCGGAGGCGGCCAAGACCCTGATCGCGAAACACTGCGACGCCTATGTCATGCACGGCGACGAGCCCGAGCATATCGCGGCCAGGATCGCCGACATGCGCGAACGCCGCGAGAGCTTCGGACTGCCGCCGATGTCATACGGCATGGCCGGCTATGCGATCGTGCGCGACACCGAGGCCGAGGCCGAACGCGAGCTGGAGCGGATCACGACCATCCCCGGGCTGGCCGACGGCACGCCCCCGGCGGGGTTCGCCAACTTCGACCAGTGGCTGTCGGGGACCGAGCTCGAGCGGGAGCTGAAGATCCGCGAATACAGCGTCTCCAACCGGGGTCTGCGCCCCGGCTTCGTCGGCACGCCCGAGACCGTCCGTGCGCGGATGGAAGAGTTCGAGGCCGCCGGTCTGGACCTGGTCCTGCTGCAGATGTCGCCGCAGGAGGAAGAGATGGAGCGGTTCTCGGCCCAGGTGATCCGGCCGAATTAGCGTCCGGGAATGTTGAAGCGGATGGTGAAGGTCACCAGTCCGCCGCCGAGCGGGCGGGCGAAGCCTTCGCCGGCCTCCAGCCTCGCGTCACGGGCGGCGCGAACCGCCTCGCGCCCGAAGTCGGCGCCGGCGGGGCGTTCGACCTAGACCTGACAATCCTTCAACCGGCCGTCGTTCTGGGTCAGGCGGCGGGGGCGGCCTCGACGTGGCTGTCGGTTCCGCCGGCCTGGACCCGGCGGGCGCGGATGAACATCTCGATCCGCTGGACCACGATCATGCCGACCACGAAGACCAGGAAGGCGTCGGTGATGGCCAGGGCATTCAAATGCCAGGCGGCGGCGTGGGGTTCCAGCACCGACCGCAGGGCGCTGCGGCCCAGGAACAGGCCGATGATCAGGAGGATGCCGAGGGGCGAGGCCTGGGCCTTCAGCGTGCCGTCGGGGGCCCGCTGGATGGTCGTCATCTTGCCGCGCCACCAGCCGGCCGCGCAGCCGAGGAGGAAGCCGACCACGAGGATCATCCAGGAAATCGCATCGAACGGGGTGTGATCCATGCCCGGCTGCATGCTGGATCCCCACAGGGCCAGACCCATCAGGGGGACGATGATAGCCGGGGTGACCCACATCCATTTCGGTCGCAGCGTCCGGGGCGCGCGGTTCCTGAGCAGGATCAGCGGCACCATGATCACGAGTGCGATGAGCGGTGCGTACTGTTGCGGCGTCATGGCTGTTCCCCGAAGCTCGACGAACGCTACCCCAGAGGGTGAAAGCGCGGCAAGCGGCCGCAGGCGTTTCCTTCTCCCGCAGGGGGAGAAGGATTCCTCAGAGCGGTTGCACGACCTGTTCGATGGCCCCGAAGATCGAGCGGCGCCCGTCGTCGAGCATCTCGATGCGAACGGTGTCGCCGTGCTTCAGGAAGGGGGTCACGGCCGCGCCGCCGGTGATGGTTTCGACGGTGCGGATCTCGGCGATGCAGGAATAGCCCTGGCCGCCCTGATCGACCGGCTTGCCCGGGCCGCCGTCGGCGCCCTTGTTCGACACGGTGCCCGAGCCGATGATCGTGCCCGCGCCCAGGCTGCGGGTCTTCGCGAGGTGGGCGATCAGGACGCCGAAGTCGAAGGTCATGTCGACGCCCGCGTCGGCGGCGCCGAAGTCCTTGCCGTTCACCTGGACTGACAGGGCGCCGGACAGCTTGCCGTCCTTCCAGCGATCGCCGAGGGCCGCGGGGGTGACGAAGACGGGCGACAGGGTCGAGGCCGGCTTGGACTGGACGAAGCCGAACCCCTTGCCGAGCTCGCCGGGGATCAGGTTGCGCAGGGAGACGTCGTTGACGAGGCCGACGAGGCGGATACAGCCGCGCGCCTCCTCAGATGAGATGCCCTGGGGCACGTCGCCGGTGACGACGACGATCTCGGCCTCGAGGTCGCAGCCCCAGCTTTCGTCGGCGAGCAGGATCGGGTCACGGGCGCCCATGAACTGGTCGGAGCCGCCCTGGTACATCAGGGGGTCGGTCCAGAAGCTGGCGGGCATCTCGGCGCCACGCGCCTTACGCACCAGTTCGACGTGGTTCACATAGGCCGAGCCGTCCGCCCACTGATAGGCACGGGGCAGGGGGGCGGCGGCGTCGCGTTCGTGGAAGCGGCCGCGCGGCACGGCCTCGTGATCGAGGCTCTCGGCCAGGGCGCGGAGCCTGGGCTCGCAACGCTCCCAGTCGTCGAGCGCCGCCTGCAGGCTGGGCGCGATCAGGAAGGCGTCGGTGAACCAGGCGAGGTCCGAGGAGACGACCACGAGGCGACCGTCACGGCCGTGCTTGAGCGAGGCGAGTTTCATGAGTTCAGGCTAGGCGTTTTCGGCTCGCCTGCAAACCGTCAGTGGCGGGTCCTCACCCGCCCGTCGGTCGCGCGCAGGGCGGCGAATGACGGGCGGCGCGACAGGGCGCGACGCGCCTCGCGCAGTTCGCGGACGCGGTCGGGGCCGTGTGACCAGTGGTCGTGGAAGGCGCGAACGGCCTTCGACAGGGCCTCGACCTGTTCCGGGCCGGTCATCGGCCGGGTCTCGGGTTTCGGCTTGTCGGCCCTGTGGCCGTCGTCGTGGCCGCCATGGGGAGGAGGGGGCGGGCCGCCGACGAAGATCTGGTTCACCGTCACCGGCGGGACGCCCGCCTGCGCGGCCGGGTGATGATCACCGCCGTGTCCGTGGCCATGGCCCCTGTCGTCCGGCCGGGTCTCCCTGATCTCCCCCTTCAGCGCCGCATCCAGATCCTTGACCGTGCCGTTGACGCCCTTGCCGACCTCCAGCACCGGGCCGAGGTGATCGTCGATGGCGGTGCGCAGGGCCTTGGCGCGTGCCTTGAGCTCGTCGGACGATGCGGCCATGGCCGCCATGGAGGCGTGCAGGATGGCGCGGTGGATGTCGTCAGGCGCGCGCTCGGCGTCACGGCTCCCTGACTGGTCCGCATGCCAGCGGCCGAGGAAGAACATGCCCGCCGCGATGGCCAGAAGAAGCAGGAACAGGATCAGGGCCAGCAGGGGCGGCAGGCCCAGGAACAGGTTGTCCTGGTTCGGGGTGAAGACGGCGTCGGCTGCTTCGAAATCCGATGGATACAAGGCCCGCTCCCCCACTGTCGTCGAACGCCGTGCGATCATGGCGCAGGGGCCAACGCCTGACCACGGAAAAGGTTAACGACGCAATGTGAAGATTGTGGGTTTCCCCACCCTGCGTCTCAGGGGGCGTGAAGGATGGCGCGGGCCTCGACCCCCTCGCGGGCGGCGGCGTCGCGGACCTCGACCTCGACGATGATCGCGCCCTCGGGATCCAGCGCCCAGAGGTAGCGGCGCTCTATCTCGACCGTGCGGCCGGATGGGGCGAAGCCTTCGAAACTGTCGCCCCAGGGGGTGATCCGCCTGAGTTCGGGCCAGGTCAGGACGCAGGCGGCGTTGAGCTCCTCCTGCGCCATGACGGTCAGTTCGTCGGGCGGCGTCACAGCCACCGGCGCACCCGGCCGCGGTAGGCGTCGTAGGCGGCGCCGAACAGACCCGCCAGATAGCGTTCCTCGCGCTGGATCACGAAGCGGTCGATCACGACGAGGCAGGGCAGGAGGAACAGGATCGTCAGGGGACTGTCGAGGCCGATGGCCAGGCCCAGAAAGGTGACGGCGAAGCCCAGGTAGATGGGGTTGCGCGTGAATCGATAGACGCCGTCGGTGACCAGGGCCGTGGTCGGCTTCCATGGCTCGGGGGCGGTGCGGGCGCGGCGGAACAGGCCGACGGCCCAGCCCTCGATCCCGAAGCCGATCACCAGGCCGGCGATGGCGAGACCACGCCGGATCGGGGCGTCGAGGCCGAGAGACGGCTCGCCGACCAGGCGTCCCAGACCCCAGCCTGCGATCAGAAAGCCGAGAAAGATCAGCGGCGGCGGGGCGAGGACGCCGGAGACTTCGGGGCGCGGCGCCGTCATTGCTCGTCGCCGTAGATGGCGACCTCGGCGGGGGCGTCGGCGCGGATGGAGCCGCGGTACATGCCGGTGGTGGTCATGGCGAAAGCCGGGCGGCCTTGCGCGTCCATGACGATGACCCCGCCGGACCCGCCCAGCGACAGGGCGTCGTCGACCTCGGCCTGGGCGGCGACCTGACCGGTCGCGCCGTCGGCGATGCGGGAACAGATGTCGCGAGCCACCGAGGCGCGGATGTAGAATTCGCCGTCGCCGGTCGCCGAGACCGCGCAGCCGTCGCGGTTGGAAGCGTAGGTGCCGGCTCCGATCACCGGCACGTCGCCGACCCGGCCCCAGCGCTTGCCGGTCGTGCCGCCGGTCGAGGTGCCGGCCGCGAGGCGGCCCTGACTGTCGAGAGCGACGGCGCCGACGGTGCCGAACTTGCGCTCGTTCAGGGGCGGGGCGGGCTCCAGCGAGGCCATGCCGGCGGGCGGGGCGCCGGCGGGCCGCTCGGGGATCGGCAGGGTGTTGTCGGTCAGGAACTTGACCAGCCCCTGCCAGCGGCGCTCGGTGAAGAAGAAGCCGGGATCGACCTGCTCCAGCCCCTGCGAGGCCGCGAAGGCGTCGGCGCCCGTGCCGATCAGCATGACGTGGGGCGACTGCTCCATGACCGCGCGGGCGGCGGCGATGGGATGGCGGGTGGTGGTCAGACCGGCCACGGCGCCGGCGGTCAGGTCCGCGCCGTTCATGACGGCGGCGTCCAGTTCGTTGCGGCCGGCGGCGGTGAAGACCGCGCCACGTCCGGCGTTGAACAGGGGATCGTCCTCCATCAGCCGGATCGCGGCCTCGACGGCGTCGAGCGCCTCGCCGCCGTTGCGAAGGACCTCGGCGCCGGCCTCCAGCGCCCGCGTCAGGGCGGCGCGATAGGCGGCGTCCTGTTCCGGCGACAGGTTGGCGCGCTCGATGACGCCCGCTCCGCCGTGAATGGCGAAGGACCACTGCGGCGCATCCTGCGCGGCGACGGGGGAGGCCAGGGCGAGCGCCGCTACAAGCGCCAGTCCATACAGCTTCAGATTGTGCATTGGCGTGTGATCCCTGTTCGCGCTATATTCTGGATATGTCCGAGGTTACCGACATTGTCGTGCCGATGCTGCGGCGGATCCAGGAGGATCTGACGAGCCTCCGCGACGACATGCAGAATATCAAGGTGCGGGTGACAAACGTCGAAGAAAATATGGCCGGGATGAACCGCCGCCTGGACAAGGTCGAGGTGCGTCTGGACCGGATCGAACGGCGATTGAACCTCGTCGACGCCTGAGATCGTCACGGCTCGCGCTTGTGGTGCGACCATTTCCAGACGCGATAGGCCACGATCGGGGCGAAGCCGCCGATCAGGGCGCCGGCCAGGACGGGCCAGAAGCCCATCTGGAGCCACTGTCCGATCAGGCCGCCGACCACGGCCGCGACGAGCGGGCCGAGGAACGGCAGCCAGGAGGGAGGCGCGATCTTAATTGGCGTCGACCTTGATGACCCCGCGCCGGATCTGGTCCAGCTCGATGGAATCGAACAGGGCCTGGAAGTTGCCGTTGCCGAAGCCCTCGTTGCCCTTGCGCTGGATGACCTCGAAGAAGATCGGACCAAAGGTGTCCTGGGTGAAGATCTGGAGCAGCAGGCCCTCCTCGTCCGAGCCGTCGATCAGGATGCGGTTCTTGCGCATGCGTTCGACGTCGTGCCCGTGGTTGGGCAGGCGTTTGTCGATCAGTTCGAAATAGGTCTCGATCGTGTCCTGGAACACCACGCCGCGCTCACGCATGGTTTCGACGGTGGCGAAGATGTCGTCGGTGGCCAGGGCGATGTGCTGGATGCCCTCGCCGTTGTAGCGACGCAGATATTCCTCGATCTGGGAGTTGTCGTCCTGGCTCTCGTTCAGGGGGATGCGGATCGCGCGGTCGGGCGCGATCATCGCCTGGGAGAACAGGCCCGTCGCCTTGCCCTTGATGTCGAAATATTTCTGCTCCTCGAAGGCGAAGATGTCGCCGTAGAAGCCGGACCAGGTCCGCATCTGGCCGCGCTTCACATTGTGGGTCAGGTGATCCAGCAGATGCAGGCCGACGTTGTTCTTGCGCTCGGCCTCCTCCCAGCCCTCGATCTCGTCCCAGCTGTCGTAGAGGGAGCCGGTCTCGCCATAGGCGTCGATGATGTAGAGCAGCGACCCGCCGATGCCGCGCAGGACATGGGCCCCTTCGCCCAGGGCCCCGCCGTCGTGGGCGTCGGCCGGATGGGCACCACGGGCGACAGCCTCGTCATAGGCCTTCTTCGCATCGTTGACCCGGAAGGCCATGCCGTTGGCCGAGGGGCCGTGATCGCGCGCGAACTCGCCCGCGTGACCTTCCGGCTTCGTATGGACCAGGAAGGTGATGTCGCCCTGCTTCATGCGCACGACGCCGTTCTTCGGGTTCACATGGGTCTGGACGAAGCCCATGACCTCGATCTGCTTGATCATCGACTGGGGATCGGGGCCGGTGAATTCGACGAATTCGAAGCCGTCGACGCCCAGCGGGTTCTCGTAGGCGGGAATGGTGGCGTCAGCCGTGCGGGCGGTCAGGTCGTCCATGGGGCGTCTCCTGCAATGTTGCGGGACCGGACCATGCTTTTGAGGGCGGGGCCGGTCGATTGGCGCGGAACCTAGTGGTGCCGGGACGACAAGCCAAGCCGGCGGCGTTCACGATCGAAAGACCAACGGCTGCGGCGCCGAGGCGGATGGACCGGCGATCCCGTTCGTTGCTAGGGCTGAAGACGATCTCCGGGGACGCTCATGCTGCGCAAACTCTACGACTGGGTCTTCGAACAGGCGCGCAAGCCCTATGCCGAGAAGACCATGGCGGTGGTGTCCTTCGCCGAGGCGTCGTTCTTCCCCATCCCGCCGGACGTGATGCTGGCGCCGATGATCCTGTCGCGGCCGGATCGGGCCTATCGCTATGCGGCGGTCTGTTCGATCGCATCGCTGCTGGGCGGACTGCTGGGCTATGCGATCGGCGTCTTCCTGGAGCCGGTGGCCGTGCGGCTGCTCGAGTTCTTCGGCCACGGCATGGACATGAGCGTCTATCAGTCATGGTTCGCGTCGAATGGCTTCCTCGTCATCCTGGGCAAGGGGCTGACGCCGATCCCGTTCAAGCTGGTGACCATCGCCGCCGGCATGGCCCATTTCCATCTGGGTCTGTTCATCCTGGCCGTGGCCATCACGCGATCGGGGCGGTTCTTCCTTGAGGCCTGGATTCTCAAGACCTGGGGACCGTCCATGCTGGCGATCGTCGAGAAGCGGCTGGTCCTGTCGTTTGTGATCGCCCTTGTTCTGCTGGTCGGCGGGTTCCTTGCGCTGAAGCTTCTTTAGCCATCCATCGACGGACGCCTGCGCGCCGTCTAAGAAAGTCCTCATGAGCGTCTATGGTTTTGTGACCCGTTGGTGGACCGCCTTCGCCCTGGCGATTTCGCTGGCGATGCTGGGCGCGGCCCATGCGTTCGAGCGGTTCGCCGGCCTCAGCCCCTGCAACCTCTGCCTCAAACAGCGCGAGGTGTTCTGGGGCGCGGTGGCCATCTCACTCGTGGCCACGCTCTGGGCCATCATCAGTCAGTCCCGTCGGGGCACGCCGCGTATCGCCGCCTTCCTGCTGTTCGCCGTCTTCGCCACCGGCGCGATCACCGCCGGCTTCCATGCCGGGGGGGAGCTGAAGTGGTGGGCGCTGCCGGCGCTGTGCGCCGGCGGCGGCGCGGGCGCGGACCTGGAAGGCCTGACCTCGCTGGCGCTGGGCACCGGTCCCGCCGTCCGCATCGCCCTGTGCGACGCGGTGACGTGGAGCTTCCTCGGCCTGTCCATGGCAGGGTGGAACGCCCTGATCTCCGCTGCGCTTGCAGGGATCAGCCTGCTCGCCGCCAAGAGACCCAAGGATGCCAGAGCCCCTCGCAACTGAACCCCGCCGCACGCCGTTGCCCCGTCCGGGGCGGGGCGCGATGCGCGCGCGGTTGGCCGAAATCCTGCGCGTCGATCACGCCGGGGAGTTTGGGGCCGTGAAGATCTACGAGGCCCAGGCCAGGGTCTTCGAGGGCGTGCGCGGCAAGGCGGCGATCGCCGCCGACATGGTCGAGATGCAGGCCGGCGAAGCGGTGCACAAGGCGCGCTTCGATGCCTTGTTGACACAACACGGCGTGCGGCCGACGGCCATACTGCCGCTGTGGTCCCTGGCGGCGACCGGGCTGGGGGCTGCGACAGCCCTGATGGGCGAGAAGGCGGCCCATGCCTGCACCGAGGCGGTGGAGAGCGTGATCGAGCAACACTACGCCGATCAGATCGCCGAGCTGGCGGATCGTGAGCCGGAACTGGCGGCGGAGCTGACGAAATTCCGCGACGAGGAGCTGGAACACCACGATCACGCGGTGGCCCATGGCAGCCGGGAGGCGCCGGGGTATCGGTTGCTCAGTGCTGTAATCAAGGCGGGGTGCCGGGTGGCGATCAAGGTGTCGGAGCGGGTCTAGCCTCCCTTCTCCCCTTGCGGGAGCAGGACGCGGTGACTGTTCGAACGTCACCACCACACGCTCCGCCGAACGCTCAAGCGGTCCACGACAGACCGGCTCGATACTGTTTCCGTCGGGGTCGATCAGGCGGCCCCGATGCAGCGACTGCGTTTCCGTAACACGCTGTTGATCCTGGTCTGGCAGCCGCGCGACAGCTTGCCGCCGCAGTCCTCCAGCCTCATATCCGCCCGTCCTGGCGTCTATTGTCCGGATGGACGATCCGGCCTCTCCGGACTATCCCGACTCCGTTTCCGACCGCCCCCTCGCCAAAGGCCCCGATGACCGACGCTCCGCCGATCCGCCACAAACGCTCCGGTCTGTTCGCGCCGATCGGCCTGTTCCTGATCGTGCTGATCGCATGGTCCATCTGGTGGTTCGTGCTGGCCGGTCAGGTCCGCAGCCAGCTGGACCAGCGGGTCGAGGCGATGCGCGCCGGCGGATGGGATGTGACCTATACGGCGCTGGGAACCTCGGGCTGGCCGTTCCGCGTTCGGCTGGGCGCCGGGAACGTCTCCATCACCGCGCCGTCGGGCCTGGCCGTCGCCGCGCCTGAATTGGCCGCCGAGGCCAACGCGTGGAATCCCGACAAATGGGTGCTCGTCGTCGACGAAGGCCTGGTCCTGACCCGCCCGGGCAAGGGCAAGGTCGCCGTACGTGGCCAGTTCATCCGCGCCAGCGTCCACGGCCTGACCCAGCGCTGGCCCAATGTCGCCGTCGAGATGGCGAAGCCGGAATTCACCTCGCATGAGGGGGCCGAGGTCTTCCCCATCTCCCGCGCGGAGAAGGCCGAACTCTATCTGCGGCCCCATCTGGCGCCCGCCGGTTCGCCCGGCGTCGACACCAGTGTCGACGTCCTGTTCCGCCTGATCGACGCGGAAGGTCGCCCCGGCGGCCCGGTCGAGGGCATGGCCCGCAACGGCAAGCTGACCGCGCAGATCGAGACGGTCATCGAAGACGCCGACCGGCTCCAGGGCGCGGATGCGGCCGGGGTCTTCGCCGCCTGGACCCGCGCGGGTGGACGCTTCACCGCCGTGCGTGGCGAGCTGTCAGCGGGCGAGAGCCGCGCCACCCTGTCCAGCGAGGTCCTGTCCGCCAATGCCGACGGCCGTCTGCAGGGCGTGGTCTCACTCCAGGCGGTCAAGCCGATGGCCGCCATCGCCGGGCTGGCGCGTTCGGGATCGGACTCTGTCAATCGCATGGGCGCGACCGGCGCCGCCGCAGCCACCGCCGTGCGGGGCGACGACGACATGGCGCTGGAGCTGACCTTCCGCGACGGCCGCACCTTCCTCGGACCCTTCGCCATCGTCCCGGCGCCCAAGCTGTTCTGATGGCGAGAAAGCACGGAGCCCTGCTGCAGGAGCCCAAGGTCGATACCGACCGGCTGGTGCTCGATCAGGCCCTGATCGAGGCCCTGACCGACCGGCTGGCTGCCGGGCCCGACCCCTCGCCCGATGCGTCCACCCTCGCCCTGCGCGCCCTGCTGGCCGAGGCCTACGATCCTCATCAAGCCGCCATGCTCCGCGCCCTCTGGGGGCGGATCGAGGCCCGCACCGGTCCGGCCATGGTCGTCGCCGGCGCCGCCGCCCAACTGCTGGCCGCCGACCGGTTCGGACTGTCGGCCCAGGCGGTCGCCGACCCCGAGGCCGCCCTGGCCCGGGCTGCCTCCGGCGCCCGCGCCCTGATCGACCTCGCGACCGGCCATCCCTGGTGGGGCAAGCTGCTGGCCCGGCCCGGGTTGCGGGTCATTGCCGCCCTGCCTGACGACCGCCACGGCCTCCCTTCGACGCTCATGATCGCCGCCGCGCCAACCGGCCCGACCGGCGCGGACCGCACCTTCTGGGTGACCGATTCCGGCCTGTCCGACGGACGTATCGTCGAGGGGCTGGCCGCCTGCGGCTTCGTCGGCAAACCGCTTGCCTCCGTCAGCGGCTTGAAGCTGTTCATGTTGGCGGGCTATGTGCAGGCCGAAGACGGGCGGCTGAACCATGCGCCCGGTTCGCTGTCCGGCGTCATCGGCTCAGCTCCTCTGTTCTGACGTCTCCCCGAGTTCCGAAAGACCGACCTCATGACCGAGATCAACGCGCCCGCGCCCAAGCCGGGCATCCTCGACATCGCCCCCTATGTCGGCGGCAAGTCGTCGATCGTCGGCATCGCCGAGCCGATGAAGCTGTCGTCGAACGAGAACGCCCTGGGTGCCGGGTCGAAGGCGCGCGAGGCCTATGAGGCCGCGATCAAGAACATCCACATCTACCCCGACGGCCGCGCCACCAGGCTGCGCACGGCGGTCGCCGAACACCACGGGCTGGAGCCCGAGCGGCTGATCTTCGGCAACGGGTCGGACGAGGTCTTCGCCCTGCTGAACCAGGCCTATCTGACGCCGGGCGACAATATCGTCACCGGCCAGTACGGCTTCCTCGCCTACCGGATCAGCGCTCTCGGCTGCGAGGCCCAGGTCAAGCTGGCGCCGGAACCGGGCTACAAGGCCGAGGTCGACGCGCTGCTGGCCGAGGTCGATGAGCGGACCAGGATCGTCTACGTTTCCAACCCATCGAACCCGACCGGCAGCTACAATTCGGGCGAGGAAATCCGCCGCCTGCACGAGGCCCTGCCGTCACACATCGTTCTGGTCATCGACGAGGCCTATGCCGAGTTCGTCACGGAGGCCGACTGGGAGACCGCCTTCCCGCTGGCCCGCGAGGCGGCCAACGTGGTCGTCACCCGCACCTTCTCCAAGATCCACGGCCTCGGCGGCCTGCGCGTCGGCTTCGGCTATGCGCCGATTGGCGTGGCCGAGGCGGTGGACCGCATCCGTCTGCCGTTCAACGTGTCCATCCCCGGCATCGAGGCGGCGACCGCCGCCCTTGGCGACGAGGCGCACCAGAAAGCGTCGCGCGAGATGGTCCAGACCTGGCGTCCGCGCCTGACCCAGGCCATCCGCGGCTTCGGCTTCGAGGTCCTGCCGAGCGCCGGCAACTTCGTCCTGGTCCTGTTCAGGGACGAGAAGCGCAACGCCGCCGCCGCCAGCGACTACCTGAACTCCAAGGGCATCATCGTTCGCCCGGTCGGCGGCTACGGCATCCACGACGGCCTGCGCATCACCGTCGGCACGGAGGACCAGAACCGCGCCGTGATCGACGCCCTGAGCGAGTTCGCAGCGAGCTGAGGCGCGCTATCGCTGGGCGCGCGGCGCTCTGCTGCCTGAGGCCTGAAGCAATGCGTTCGACGCCGTCTCGATGCGCAGTTCCAGCTCGGCCATGAAGGGCGCCCGCTTCATGTTCGCCTCGATCGGCGGCAGGAATTCATAGACGACCGTGCCCGGATAGCGGCGGAAGCCATGGGCGGGCCAGTGAACCCCGGCGTTGGTCGCGACGGGCGTGCAGGGCAGTTCAAGGTCGCGGTACATGGCCATCACGCCGGGCTTGTAGTCGGGAACAGCGCCGACCGGGGCGCGGGTGCCCTCCGGGAAGATCCAGATCTGGCGACCCTCGGCCGAGCGCGCCCGGGCCTGTTTGACCATGTCGCGCAGGGCCTTGGACGCGGCGGACCGATCCACGGAGATCATCTTCGTCTTCCAGGCGAACCAGCCGAAGAAGGGCAGGATCATCAGCTCCTTCTTGGTGATGATGCAGGGATCGGGCAGCACCACGAAGGGGATGATGATGTCGAGCATGCCCTGGTGCTTGCAGGCCAGGAGCGCGCGGCCGGTCGGGCGATGTTCGAGTCCGCGGAACTCGACCTTGATGTCGGTGATCCAGTCCAGGCCCAGCAGAACGGAGCGGGCCCACATCTGGACAACGCCCAGGGCGTAGCGATGCGGCAGCACCAGCGCCGGCGACATGCCGACTGCGAAGATCGCCAGCGACAGATAGAGCCAGGCCACGAAGACCAGGGAGCGGATCGTGTTCACTGGCTGTCGGCTTTCCGGGCAGGCGCTTCATCGGTGGGTGTTTCGACGGCGGCCCGCTCGTCGTGGCCGGTGACCCTGTGCACGGTCTCCCGGCCGAGGACGGCGAGGTATTTGACGTATTCCAGCGTCATCCGTCTCGCCGTGACGGCCGCCCGCCACCAGCGCGAGTTGTCCAGCGACGGCGTCGAGACGGCATAGGGCGTCAACTCCAGATCCGGCGCTGCGCTGCGCAGCTCCAGAATGGAACGGGGCATATGGTAGTCGGAGGTGACCACGATCAGGCTGTCATAGCCCCTGGCGCGGGCCCAGGCGGCGATTTCCTGGGCGTTGCCGTTCGTGGTCTCGGCCTCGAAGCCCAGGTCGACGCAGCAGTTGAACAGGCGGTTGGACCCCGGCGTCAGTTCGCGCAGTTCCTGGCGGCGGACCTCGCGGTTGACGCCTGAGATCAGGACCCGCTCGCCCTTGTCCTGTTCCAGCAGGCGGATGGCGACGTTGACACGCTCGGCGGAAGGGCCGGTCAGGGCGACGATGCCGTCGGCGCGCGCAGGCTCCGGTGCGGGCGTGAAGCCGCGCACCCGGTCGGCGAAGGCGAACAGCCCCACCAGCCAGATCAGGGCCACGATCCCGACAAGCGCCAGAAACTTCATGCTGAATCTCTAGCCGCCGACCTGGGACGCGCCAAGTCTCGCCATCGCCCGTCCGGCGCCAAGTCGCGCCGCGACAAGCGCCACCGTAGCGGCGACCAGCGGGCAAGGCGAGAGCATCAGGATATCGGCCCAGGCGACGGGCAGGGCGGGGGTCAGGCCTTCGGATCCGCCGAGCGCGCGCAGGAGGGCGAGCAGGGCGATGGCTGTCGCCGTTCCGGCCGCGCCGGCGACCAGGGCCAGCAGGGCGTAGCGGCGCTGGAACAACCAGGCGATGGCGGCGTCGGTGGCCCCGGAGAGGCTCAGGGTCTCGATCACCGATCGGCGCGCCTGGATGCCCGCGCGGACGGCGTAGATGATGGCCGCCCCCGCCGCGAAGGCCGTGGTCAGGAAGGCCGCGAGCGCCAGGACGGTGATCAGGGTCGCCGACCGTTCGACCTCGCCGCGCCACAGGCTGTGGTCGTCGACCGTCGCGTCCAGCCCTGCCTCGGCCAGGGCGCGGCCCAGGGTCAGGGCGCTGGCGGGCGCGCTGCGGTCCAGGCGGACGGTGACCAGATAGGGCAGGGGCAGGTCGGCCAGCACGGCTTCGCCCATCCACGGGCGCAGCAGGGCCTCGGCGGTCTCGCGGTCCATGGCGGCGGCCTCGGCCACGCCGTTGACGCCGGCCAGGGTCTCGGCGGCGCGGGCGGCTGCGGTGGCGCCGCTCTCACCGACGCGCGGACGGACCTGGACCGTGGCCTCGGCTCGCAGTTCCCGGGCCCAGCCGTGCGCCGCCCGGTCGGCGGCAACCGCGCCGACGGCGGCGAGGCAGGCGAGGAAGCAGAGGACGGCGATGACCGCGGCCAGCCAGCGCTCCCCGGCCGCGTCGCGCGGCAGGAGACCGCTCTCGGGCCGGACCGGTCGGGCTCGCGGGCCGGAGCCGAACAGGGTGGACCAGCGGATCATGTCGCGACCCCCGAGATGCGGCCGTCGCGCAATTGCAACCGGCGCGCGCCCGACCGTCTGGCCAGATCTTCGTCATGGCTGGCGATCAGGACGGTGGCGCCCAGCCTGTTGAGCGCCTGGAACAGTTTCAGCAGTCGGTCGGCCATGGCCGGGTCGACGCTGCCGGTCGGTTCGTCGGCCAGGATCAGGTCCGGTTTGGCCATGACGGCGCGGGCGATGGCAAGGCGCTGTTTCTCGCCGCCGGACAGGGCGGTGGGCAGGGCGTTGGCGCGATCGCCCAGCCCGACCCAGGCCAGCATCTCCTCGACGTCGGCGGCGTAGTCGCTGCGTTTGCCGCCCCGCACCCGCAGCGACAGGGCGGCGTTGTCGAAGACGCTGAGGTGATCCAGCAGACGGAAGTCCTGGAACACGACTCCCATGCGCCGACGCCAGGCGGGCCGGTCGCGGGCCGTGATCCCGGTGACGTCCTCTCCGAACAGGGCGATGCGGCCTTCCCCGGGCCGGTCGGCGAGGGTCAGAAGACGCAGCAGCGAAGACTTTCCCGCTCCCGACGCGCCGGTAAGGAAGTGGAAAGAGCCACGCGGCAGGATGAGGTTAACGTCACGGAGCACGCCGGGCGATTCGGCATAGCCGAACCCGACCGCCGACAGGCGGACGGTTTCGGGCGAAGGCGCGGATTCGGCGGCGCGACGGGGCGACTGAGGCATCGATTGTTTTCGTTAGGACCGGACCGCATTGCGTTCCGACAGGAGGGGGCCGGCGAGCGGCCTCGCAGTCAGCGACCATGATACTGACCTGCCCGTCCTGCGCCACCAGCTATTTTGCCCCCGACGGCGCCATTCCGCCAGGCGGCCGCAAGGTGCGTTGCCAGTCCTGCGCCCATGTCTGGCACGGCATGCCCAGCGACGAACCGCTGGAGCTGACGGCGGCCAGCGAGCCGATCCTCGCTCAGGAGCCCAGGAGTTTCGAGGACGCGCCGCCGGTCTCGCCCGAGATCCCCGCGCCCGAACTGCCCAAGGCCTTTCGTGCCCGGGCCGAACAGCAGCGTCGGCTGCGCCGAGCCGCGACCCACGGCGCGGTCTGGGCCGGTCTAGCCAGTATGTTCGTCGGCCTGATCGGCGCCGGCTGGCTGTTCCGGGTCGAGGTGGTGGAACTGTATCCCCGCGCCGCGGCCGCCTACGCCATGGTCGGGACGCCGGTGAACCCGACCGGGCTCGAGTTCGAGGCCCTGACCGCCAAGGCCGTGGCCGAACGGCCGGACATGGTGATGGTGTCCGGCGCCCTGAGGAACGTCAGGGAGCGCGAGATCGTCGCGCCGCCGGTCCGGGTCGCCCTGCTCGACGCCCACGGGGCCGAGGTCGGGTATGCTCTGATCGAGCTGGACGGGGCCCCCGTCCTTCCGGGCGGGGTCCAGGGCTTCGCGGCCCTGATCCGCGACCCCGGCGCGCACGGCGTCGATGTCGGCGTCGATTTCGCCAGGGCGGGAGCCGGACCGGCCGCGCCTACGGAGGCCGCGCCCGCCGCCCACGTCCGGCCCTTGCCGACGCCCGACGAACACGGTCTGCGGCCCGCCATGATCGAGGAGGCGCCCACGATGCATGCCGAGCCGATCGACGCGACTCCGGTCCCCGCCGCGCCGGCGCATGAGTCTATCGACAGCCATGGGGCCGAGGCGGTATCCGCCTCGCATGGCTGAAGCTCCCCCGACGCCCACCGTCCTCCTTTCCGAAGCCGAGATCGGCCGGATCGTCGCCGATCTGGCCGAACGGATCGCGCCGGTCATCGACGACGAGACCGTGGCGGCGGTGCTGCTGACCGGAGGGCTGTGGTTCGCCGCCGACCTGACGCGGGCCCTGTCGCGGATCGGACGGAATGTCCGCTTCGACGCCCTGTGGCTGGCCTCCTACGGCGATGCACAATCGAGCCGGGGCCGGATCGACGTGCATGCCCCGTTCCAGCGGTCGCTGACGGATCGCAAGGTGCTGATCCTCGACGACGTGTTCGATACCGGCCTGTCGCTGGCCGAGGCCGTGCGGCATGCGAGGGAGGCAGGGGCCGCCGAGGTCGTGACCTGCGTCTTCGCCCGCAAGCCCTGGCCGAAGCCCCGCGCACCCGAGCCGGACTTCGTCGGCTGGGAGGCGCCGAACCGGTTCCTGGTCGGCTACGGCCTGGACCACGCGGGCGCCCTGCGCGGCCTGCCGGACATCTGCGCGCTGGATTAGGCGTCCGCCAGCGCGGCCAGAACCCCCTTGCCGTAGCGGTCGATCTTGGTCTGGCCGACGCCGGAGATGGCGGCGAGCGCGTCGAGCGAGCCGGGTTCGCGCTGGGCGATCTCCAGCAGGGTCTTGTCCTGGAAGATGACGTAGGGCGGGACGTGCTGTTCGGCGGCGCGGTCGCGGCGCCAGGCGCGCAGGGTCTCGAAACGGGCGCGGACGTCGGCGTCGAGCGCCTCGACCGCGGCGTTCCGGTCGTTGCGGGTGCGGTTCCTCGGGCTGGCGGATCGGCCGGTGTCGGAGCCCGGCGGGGTGCGACGGACCTCGATGGCGATCTCGCCGCGATAGACGGCGCGGACACGTTCGGCGTCGCCGAGGCCGACCAGCGGCTTGCCGTCGTTGGGATCCTCCAGCAGCAGGCCTTCGAACATCAGGTGGTCGACGACGTCGCGCCAGCCGCCCAGCGAGATCTCCTTGCCGATGCCCCAGGTGGAGAGGTCGCTCTCCCACGGCTGGACCTCCTTCGTCTTGCCCAGCAGGTGGTCGACGATCCGCCCCTTGCCGAAGCGGCCGCCGAGGCGCTGGACGGCGGCGAGCGCCTTCTGGGCCGGGACGGTGGCGTCATAGAGGGCGGGCGGGTCGGAACAGACGTCGCAGACGCCGCACGCGCCGGCGTCGGTTTCTCCGAAATAGCGCCGCACGGCCTGGGGCCGGCAGGTCGCGCCGTCCAGCATGGCGAACAGCTGGCGAGCTTTCCGCGTCTGGACCTGTTTGACCTCCTCGGCCATCGGGCGACTGTCGAGACGCTTCAGGGTCCAGGCGATGTCGGAGGGGCCGTAGAGGGTGATGCCCTCGGCCGGTTCGCCGTCGCGTCCGGCGCGGCCGATCTCCTGCCAGTAGGCCTCGAGGCTGCCCGGCGGATCGGCGTGGATGACGAAGCGGACGTCGGCCTTGTCGACCCCCATGCCGAAGGCGATGGTCGCGACCATGACGGCGCCGTCTTCGGCCAGGAACCGTTCGAGCCGCTTGTCGCGGTCCTGGCCCGGCATGCCTGCGTGATAGGCGATGGCGTTGGTCCCGGCGGATTTCAGGGCGTCGGCGACGCGTTCGCAGCCGTCGCGGCTGCCGCAATAGACGACGCCCGACTGGCCGCGTCGGGCCCGAACCAGTTCGATGACGTGGGCGTCGGTCCTGGCGCGGGAGGCGCTCTCCTTGCGAATGGCCGAGAGCTGCAGGTTCGGGCGGGCGAAACTGTCGACGAAGACGGCGGCGCGCTCGAGGCGGAGCGAGGCCAGGATGTCGTCGCGGGTGCGGGCGTCGGCGGTGGCGGTGACGGCGATGCGGGGGACGCCGGGGAAGAGTTCGCCGAGGCGACCGAGGGTCCGATAGTCGGGGCGGAAGTCGTGGCCCCACTGGGACACGCAGTGGGCCTCGTCGATGGCGATCAGCGACAGGGGCAGGTCGCGCAACCGGTCGGTCAGGGCGCCGGAGGCCAGGCCTTCGGGCGAGACATAGAGCAGGTCCAGTTCACCGGACTGCGCCGCGCGTAGGACATCGGTGCGCTCGTTCAGCGACAGGCCGGAGTCGAGCCGGGCCGCCGCCACCCCCTGCTGCTTCAGCGCCTCGACCTGATCGGTCATCAGGGCGATCAGGGGGGAGATGACGAGGCCGAGGCCGGGGCGCAGGATGGCCGGGATCTGGTAGCAGACGCTCTTGCCGCCGCCGGTCGGGAGGACGGCGAGGACGTCGCGGCCGGCCATGATCTCGGTGACGACCCTGGCCTGCAGCCCCCGGAAGTCGGCGTGGCCCCAGACCCGCTCCAGCGTCTGCCGCGCGGCGTCGAGGCCGGGCGGGGAGGTGGGTGAGTCGGCGAGCATCGGCGGTTTGTGCCCGATCCATTCCGGGGTGTCACGCCGCTGTGGGAGGTTCCGCCCGCCTGGCCCGCGAGATCGCGTCGGCGGCTAGATCTTCTTGAACCAGAAAGAGGCTCCGTAGAGGTTCAGCGTCTCCAGCGGGCCTTTTCGGAGAGCCGAAGCGGCGCGCTCGAACAACGCGGGGTCCCGGTGGGCGAACCAGCAGGGGAACAGGATTTCAAATCGATTCTCGCCGAACAGCAGAGCAGTGGCCAGTAGATATTGCTCGTTCCACAACCGATCCACGTGGCCCGAAATGTAGTCGTCGGGCAGGTAGATGTCATGGACATGGAGAATGACCCCCGGCTTCACACGAGGAAGGATTTCCATGAAGAAGACTGTGACGTCCGATCCCTGGAAGCTGCGGTGTGAACTGTCGAGAAACAGGATGTCCCCCGGCTCGAGCGCTTCGAACAGGCTGAGATCGGTCTCTTCCAGAGGTTGCCGAATGACCTGATCACACAGGGTGTCGATTTCATTCCGGGGCTGAGGATCGATGGACGTGAGATGGGTTTTGAGGCCGTAGAGTTCGACTGCCCGGCGGGCGACCTTGGTCGAGACGCCTGACCCGATCTCGACAAAGCGAGGGGGGGCGAACTTCTTCAGGAAGTGCGTCAGAACCATCGTGTCGAGCGGAGGGAACCAGGCGTTTATCCAGAAGGGATCCCGGTCGTCGTAGCTTCCGCCCAGAGGCACTGCGGTGAAGTCTGACTGCAGCCCCCTCATGTCGTCGATGACAGCTTCGTAGCGACGACGCCCCTTTTCGATGATCCCGGTCAGTTCAGGATGGGACGGTCGGCCTGCGCCGTAGCGGATCGTCGCGCGGTAAGGATAGTCGAGAGCGTTGAACTCGCGCGTCCTGTCGTCGGTGCTGAAGATCGGCGGAGCGCCGGGGGCTCCGAGCGCGACCGCGAGATCCGAGCGGATTCCCCAGTCCTCGGGATCCGAGGCCGCAGCAGCCCTGAGCATCTCGAGCCCCTCGTCCGTGCGCCCCAGTTTTACCAGGGCGACACCGAGAAATCTCTGTGTCGGAGCATGTCCTGGAGCCTGGACGAGCACGCGTCTCAGGCCGAGTTCGGCGTGATTGAGCAAGTGATCCCGAATCCAGGCCACGCCTTGATTGAAGGGCTTCTGGAGCGGCTTGGGCAGTGTTGACGGCATGGGGGCTTTTAAAGGTGGTGGAGTTCAAGAAGGCAAGCACAGGATCGCCTTTGGCCCGCTTGACCGGACGAGCGGGCTCGCCGCCCCACCGGTCCTTGAACGATGCGGCCTTCCATCGCCTGCGGCGCGGTTACCGTGCCACAGGTGAAAAACCCTGTCGGCCTTGTCGTGCCGGCTCCAGGGTTTAGGTTGACTCATGCTCTCGATGAACCTCGCCGACCGGACGCATCCCCGCCCGCCCGCCTGGGCGCAGGCCCTGTTTGCCTCGCCTCTTGTCGCGGCAGGAGACGCGGGTGACGCAAGGATGTGGGCCATCGAAGATCCGATGTCGAAAGCCACGGTAACCGAGCAGTTCACGGTCCATGCAGGCGAATACGACAACCGCTATGGCCATTCGGAGCACTTCCTCCGCCTGTTCAGAACGGCGTTCGCGGCGGCCGGAGTGGCGCTTCCGGCGTGCCCGACCATTCTCGATCTGGGCAGCGGATCGGGCGTCAACTCGGTGCTGCCGTGCCTCGAGCTTTTCGATGATCCTGCTATCGTCGCCACCGACCTCTCGCCGCAGCTGATCGGCATGCTGGCGCGCCGCATCGCCAACCACGGCCGGGCTGCCCGCGTTCTGCCGGTGGTGATGGACGCGATGTCCGACCATGTACAGCCCTGCCGGTTCGACCTGGTGACAGGCGCCGCCATTCTTCATCACCTGGAGGAGCCCGAACGTTGTCTCGCCGCGGCCCTTCGAGCGCTCAAGCCGGGGGGCACGGCGATCTTCTTTGAGCCGTTTGACGGCTACTGCCTGCTGCGGCTGGCTCACCAGAGGATTCTCGCAGAAAGCCGCCACCTGCCGCTCAATCCCGTTATTGCCGAAGTGCTGAGCCGAATGATCGCCGACACTGCGGCCCGCACCCGGCCGGACTCATCGTCGGCCGCCTGGCGGGGGCTTGACGACAAGTGGCTGTTCTCGCGGGAGTATATCGAAACCGCCGCTTCGGCTGCCGGCTTTGCGCGGGTCGCCCTGGTACCCCACAGCGACAATTCCCGCCTGTTCCGGAACTTCGGCAATATCCAGCTCGGCCTGGCGACCGGTCGATCCGACCTCGCGATGCCAGCTTGGGCGAACGGCATCCTCGACGAGTTCGACGACGCCATCACCGCTGCGGGAAAGCGGGCGATGATGCTGGAAGGGACGGTCGTGTTGACCCGAGGGCCCGACCTGAGCCTCTAGTCCCGCAGCAACTCGTTCACGCCGGTCTTCGCCCGCGTCTGGGCGTCGACGCGCTTGACGATGACGACGCAGTAGAGCGACGGGCCGCCGTTGGCGTCGGGGAGGGTTCCCGGGACGACGACGCTCCAGGCGGGGACCTCGCCGCGCGTGATCTCGCCCGTGGCGCGGTCGACGATCTTCGTCGAGGCGGAGAGATAGACCCCCATCGACAGGACGGCGCCCTCGCGGACGATGACGCCCTCGGCGACCTCGGCGCGGGCGCCGATGAAGCATCCGTCCTCGATGATGGTCGGGTTGGCCTGAAGCGGTTCGAGAACGCCGCCGATGCCGACGCCGCCCGACAGGTGGACGTTCCTGCCGATCTGGGCGCAGGAGCCGACGGTGGCCCAGCCGTCGACCATCGAACCCTCGCCCACATAGGCGCCGATGTTCACGAAGGACGGCATCAGGATGACGTTGCGGTCGATGAAGGCGCCCTTGCGCACGATCGAGCCGGGGACGGCGCGGAAGCCGGCTTCCTTGAACTCGTTGGCGGTCCAGTCGGCGAACTTGTTGGGCACCTTGTCGTACCAGGGGCCGACGGCGGGTACGCCGCCGCTGGAGGAGGGCGCCGACAGGCCGCGCTCGCCGGCGCGCATGATCTCGTTGTCGTTGAGGCGGAAGGACAGCAGCACCGCCTTCTTGAGCCACTGATGGGTCGTCCAGACGCCGTCCGGGGCGCGCGAAGCGACGCGGGCCTGGCCGGAATCCAGCAGGTCGATGGCGGCGTCGACGGCCTTGCGGGTCTCGCCGTGGGTCGAGGGCGACAGGTCGGCGCGCGCCTCCCAGGCGGATTCGATGACGGCTTCGAGCTGGGCGTGATCGGTCATGCGGCCTCCTTGAGGGCATAGGGGGTCAGGAAGTCGAGCAGGTCGGGCGCGGTGGCGTCGATCCAGTCGCCGGTCGCCAGCCCCCGGGCCGCAAGGTGTCCGGATGTGGCGATCAGCACGGTGGTCATGCCCATGGCCTTGGCCGGCTCGAGGTTGCGCGGCGTGTCCTCGAAGAAGACGGCCTGCTTCGGGTCGATGCCGAAACGCTCGAGGAAATGCCGATAGGTCGAGGGCGCAGGCTTGGGCGTCAGGTCCATGTCCTCGATGGCGAAAACACCGTCGAACAGGGCTGTGACGCCGATCCGGTCCAGGACGCGCGAGGCGTGGCGGCGCGCGCCGTTGGTCAGGACGAACTTGCGGCCAGGCAGACGGGTGAGGACCTCGGCCAGACGCGGGTTCGGCTCCAGCGAGTCCAGGGGCACGTCGTGGACCTCGCGGAGGAAGGTCTCCGGATCCACGGCGTAGTTGGCCATCAGCCCGGCCAGGGTCGTGCCGTGTTCGTTCAGGAACTGACGCTGTAGCGTCCTGGCTTCGTCGGCGGGCAGGCCGACGGCGTCCACCATGAAGGCGTTGATCCGGCCCTGGACGAGACCCATCACGCCCTGTTCAGGCGGATAGAGGGTGTCGTCGAGGTCGAAGACCCAGGCGTTGATGCTCGAGAGATCGAGGCTCACGCCTTCACCAGGGTGCCCGCACCGTATTCGGTGAACAGCTCGACCAGCATGGCGTGGGGACGACGGCCGTCGAGGATGACCACGGCCTCGACGCCCGCGCGGACGGCGGCCATGGCGGTCTCCAGCTTGGGGATCATGCCGCCGGAGGCGGTGCCGTCATCGATCAGGGCCTGGGCCTCCGCGACCGTCATCTGGCGGATGATCGCTCCCGTCTTGTCGAGCACGCCCTTCACGTCGGTCAGCAGCAGCATGCGTTTGGCGTTCAGCGACCCCGCAATCGCGCCGGCCACGGTGTCGGCGTTGACGTTGTAGGTCAGGCCGTCCTCGGAGACGCCGATCGGGGCGATGACGGGCACCCAGTCCTCGGTCTCCGAGGCGATCAGGCCCGCGATCAGCTTGGGATCGACCTTCGTCGGCTCGCCGACGAAGCCGAGATCGACCTCGTGCTCGATCAGACTGTCGGGGTCGCGCTTGGTGCGGGTGGTCTTTTCGACGGTCAGCAGGCCGGCGTCCTTGCCCGACAGGCCGACGCCACGAACGTCGGCCTCGCGGCCCGCGACCGTGATCCAGTGGGCGATCTCTTTGTTCACGGCGCCGGACAGGACCATCTCGGCCATGGCCATTGTGTCCTTGTCGGTCACGCGCAGGCCGTCGATGAAGCTCGACCTGACGCCCGCCTTGTCCAGCATGGCGCTGATCTGCGGCCCGCCGCCGTGGACGACCACGGGGTTGACCCCCATCAGCTTCAGCAGCACCACGTCGGCGGCGAACTGCCTGGCCACGGCGACTTCGCCCATGGCATGGCCGCCGTATTTGATGACCACGGTCTCGCGGTCATAAACCTGGATATAGGGCAGGGCTTCGGCCAGCGTCTTCGCCGTGGCCCAGCCCCGTTCCTCGGATTGCCGGTCGTTCTCGTCCATGGCGGCGCTGATACCGGTGAGGCTTCGCCGTGTCACGGCCCAACCGTGGCGCATCGCCCTTGATCCAATGCAATCAGTTGTGCAGACAGTCCATCCGTCAGGTCCTGCGGGACGACGCGTGCAGGATTGAGTCATGGACAGAACCGACAAGATACTGGCCCGTATCCCGGATGGCGGTCGGATCCTGGAGTTTGGTCCCAGTTTCGCTCCGGTTGTCCCGAAGGCCGTTCGGGAAAATGTCTTCACGCTCGATCATGGCGATCAGTCCGAACTTCGGGCGAAGTATGAGCCGTTGGGCGTCGACATCAGCAAGATCGAGCCTGTCGATTTCGTCTGGAGAGGCGGGCCGATCGACGAGGCGATCCCGAGAGAGCTTCACGGTACCTTCGATGCGGTGATCGCCAGCCATGTTCTTGAGCACATCCCCGATCCGATCCGCTTTTTCCAGTCCGTCGGAGTGCTGTTGAAGGACGGTGGCGTACTGTCCCTCGCCAATCCGGATCAACGCTACTGCTTCGACCTGCTCAAACCGACCACGACATCGGCTGACCTTTTGGAAGCCTATGAACTGAAGCGCGACCGTCATACGCGCAAAGCCTTGCACTATCTGAATTATTTCAGCGTCAACAACAACGGCGCAGGCGTCTGGGGGGTCGGTGACACGATCGGCGAACTGACGTTGAACAATCCCGCCCTCGGCTATATCCCGCCCCAGCCGGGCGAGGACGACGTCTACACGGACTGCCACGCCTGGTTCTTCACGCCGTCCAGTTTCGCCCTGATCGTGCTGGAGCTCAGCGCGCTGGGTCTGGTCCCCTTCAAGACCGAAGACATGTTCGAGCCGTGGGGCTGCGAATTCTACGCAAGCCTGGTCAAGGGCCCGGGACCGGATCCCAGCGCGATAGCCGCTCAAAGGCTGGAGTTGCACCACGGGATGCGAGAGGAGATGCAAGCCCAGATCGAGACCTGGGCTCGGACCCGATAGACCTGTATCCTTCCAGATACGGAACGCGACTTGGAGTTGTCCGGGCGGGGCGGGGAACAGTCCTTGAACTACGTCCTGTCTTGGCCAGCAACCGTACATTTGCCGACTCGCGAGAAGTTGTAACTATGACCGCTGCAAGTGGCTATATTGGCTGATAGATCAGCTGCGAGACGACCTCGGGGCGCGTCAGAGCGGAGCAGCGGCGCATGTCGAATTTCGAAGGTGGCGGTCAGGCTGACGGCGTGCAAGGCTTTGCTTATAACCTGAGTGGCAGATGTTCTTGCGGATGCGGCGGATCCGCACATGTCGTTGTCGATGATGGACAGCTCCTGCCATTCAACGGCCTGAACGGCGACGACCGCGGCGGAGGTGTCGTACAGCCGAACGGAAAGGTCTCGTTCGACACGAACGAAGCCGCCGTGCAGTTGACGCGCTCCGGACTCAGCTGGGCGACCGGACTGGGCCAGGCCGTCACGGTTACCTATGCCTTCCGGTCGACCGCGCCGGGCACCTTGCCTACGGACGTCGCCGGCTTCTCGCGCTTCACCGAGGCACAGATCAACGCCACGCTTCTGGCGCTGGCCTCCTGGTCGGACGTGGCCAACATCACGTTCCAGCGCGTCACTACTGACGGTGCCTACAGCAACAACGCCACGATCCTGTTCTCGAATTACGCTTCGGGCGAGGCGGGTTCGGCCGCCTTCGCCTATCTGCCAGGCTCCGCCTCGACGACGTCGAACGCCGGTGACGTCTGGGTCAACGTCTCACAACCTTCCAATGCCAACCCGGTTCTTCTGGCCTACGGACAACAGGTCCTGACCCACGAGATCGGGCAT
This sequence comes from Brevundimonas sp. TWP3-1-2b1, assembly GCF_049896165.1. NCBI lineage: Bacteria > Pseudomonadati > Pseudomonadota > Alphaproteobacteria > Caulobacterales > Caulobacteraceae > Brevundimonas > Brevundimonas sp. TWP3-1-2b1. Next base: position 180,773 of record NZ_JAFCTT010000004.1, read on the forward strand.
GCCATCGGCCTGTCTCACCCCGCCGCGTACAATGCGGGCGAGAACGTCACCATCACCTATGCCGCTGACGCAGTCTACTACGAGGACTCGCGACAGTATACCGTGATGAGTTACTTCGCTTCAACGAACACCGGTGCGTCTCTGGGCGGAAACTTTTCTTCCGCACCTCTAATGGACGACATCGCTGCGGCTCAGCGTCTCTACGGCGCCAACATGACGACTCGCACCGGTGACACGGTCTATGGTTTCAACTCAAACGCCGGCCAGCCTTGGTATTCCGCCACGAGCGCCACGAGCCCGCTCGTCATGGCGATCTGGGACGCGGGCGGGACCGATACGCTCGATGCATCGGGCTATTCGCAGAACCAGGTGCTTGATCTTCGTCAGGGCGCCTTCTCGGACCTGGGCGGTCTGATCGGGAATGTCTCCATCGCCTACGGCGCGGTGATCGAAAACGCGATCGGTGGAACCGGCGCTGACACCATGTTCGGCAATTCCGCCAATAATCGGCTGACCGGCGGCGGCGGCAACGACACGATAGACGGCGGGCTGGGTGACGACATCGCCGTCTACACCGGCGCGAGCTCGGCCTACACCATCACCTATCAGGGCCAGACGGCGATCATCACTGGTCCCGACGGCGTGGACACTCTGAGGAATGTCGAGCGGGTCCAGTTTTCGGACCAGACCTTGGTTCTGGCCGCTCCTGTCGGTGGAGTTTCGATCACCGGCGACGCCGCCGACAACACGATCCAGGGCACCGGGTTCGCGGATAGTCTCTACGGTCTGGGCGGCAACGATATACTGAACGGACTGGACGGAGCCGACCTGCTCGACGGCGGGGCCGGGAACGATCGCCTCTCGGGCGGGGCCGGGACCGACACGCTCCTCGGCGGCGCCGGTGCCGATACCCTCGACGGCGGCGCGGACTTCGACTGGGCCTACTACACGACATCGACCTCGTCCGTGACGGTCGATCTCGGGACGGGGCGCGCCACGGGCGGGGCGGGCAATGATGTCCTGTCGAATATCGAGGGCGTCTGGGGCTCACCTGACATGGATCGGCTCGTCGGCAACGGCCAGGCGAACATTCTCAACGGCGGCGGCGGCAGCGATGTCCTGATTGGCGGCGGCGGCAACGACACCCTTATCCTCAGCGGGACCCCGACGGTCGTGGCTGCTCCGGACATCATCAAGGGATCCGCAACGGCAAACGCCGCGAGCGGGACAGCCATCTCGCTGGACGGCGGCTTTGACAAGGATGCAAGGACCGGGGTCGCCAACCCCACGACCATTCCGCATGCCACGGTCGTCGCCACATGCCACGGCGGTCTTGAGTATTACTCGGTCACCCTCGCCGCAGGCGCGTCTTTGACGCTCGATATCGACAACGGCAGTTTCGACACCACCCTGCGGCTGTTCAATGCGGCGGGGATCGAGCTGGCCTCGAACGACGATGCCAATCCCGACGGCGGCGAACGGACGGATTCGCAGATCACCTTCACAGCGACCACGGGGGGCGTCTACTACATTCAGGTCGGTCAGTGGTCGACCGGATCCGGCGCAGACTTTACCAGCGTCGCGCCCCCCTTCGGCGGCACCTACACGCTCCACATCTCGGCTTCGGGACACGACTTCATCACCGCGGCCCCCGTCGGCTCGACCCTGGATGGCGGCGCCGGCGACGATACGCTCACGGGCGGCTCGGCCAACGATATCTTTATCGGCGGTAGCGGCAGCGACATGATCACCGGCGGGGCCGGAATCGACACCCTGATCCTCGACCAGGCCATGGGGAACTACGTCTTCAGCTCGCTCGGGAACGGGATCTGGACCATCCTCGATCCGCAGGGCGGCCTTGATCGTGTGGACGTGGAATGGGTTCAGGCCGCAGGCTCCGGACCGATGGCGATCGCGGTTGCGGCCGCCGGCAACGGGTTCGACCCGAACCGTTACATCGCGGGCTACAACGATTTGCTGGCGGTATTCCGCAGCAATCCCTCGGCGGCCTACGACCATTTCGTTCGCTTCGGCCAAACCGAAGGCCGATCCGCGACGGCGTTCGACTCGCTGGGCTACATCGCGAGTCAAGCCGACCTGATCCGCGTGTTCGGACCGAATGCGGCAGCGGGCGCCGCCCACTATGTTCAGTTCGGCTCGCTGGAGGGTCGAGGCATAACATTCAACGGGCTGGCCTATTCCGCCAGCAACCTGGACCTGGCCCGCATTTTCGGCGGCGACCAGGACGCGGCGACGCGCCACTATATTTCGTTCGGGTTCAACGAAGGGCGGGCCACCGCCGGGTTCGATGCCGTCGGCTATCTTCTCAGCAATCCAGACCTAATCGGCCTTGGGGCTGGCGGGGCTCTCACTCACTGGCTCGCATACGGCGCCGACGAAGGTCGCCCCGGCGATGCGATCTTCGGACGCGAGCAGACGAGCCATGCGCTGACGGGCGGACTCACCAACGGCAAGATTGATTCCGTGACCGATCGCGACTGGTTCTCCGTGCAACTGACTGCGGGCCGGCAGGTCGTGCTCGACCTGGTGGACCAGCCGAACGGGCCAGGGCTCATGAGAGGCGGTACGGTCCAGCTGTACAATGCCAATGGGACCCTGGTCGCCTCGCTGCCGAATGCTGCGAACGGAGAATTGACTTACGTTCCGACGAGCAGCGGAACTTTCTATATGGCTGTTTCGGGGGTCAACGGCGGAACAGGGGCCTACGACGTGCGGATCACCGGAACCTTCTCCGCAGGCCCCGCGATCGACGGGGACGCCGCCGAATCCTCGGCTGCCCCGGCGGATCCGCACGCCGATGCCGTTCTCGCGCAGTTCGCCCTGATGGCCGCCGCGAGCGCGTTTGAATTCGATCTCGCGATCGTCCGAACGAATTGGAGCGACTGGAGCGAGAACATGCCCGCTCACCTGCAGCCGGATCCGGTTTTGTCGCTTTCCGAATGGTTTGCCTGACTGGGGCGAAGCGGCGACTGCCGCCTTGGTTCACTTGTTCGGATTCTGAATGCTAACCTGCTCGCAGCCAATCGCGAGCAGGCATTGAACGAAGAAAGCGGCCGTGAAGGCTCCGCGACTGATCTTGTTGCGTAGGTTGACTTCGCTTTCGACAATTCCGCGTTCCGCCAAACGCTCGACCAGGTCGCCATAAGTCAGGCCGCGCCGTTTCAGCTCGGCTTTGAGAATGGCTTTGACATCCTCTCCAGTGAGTTTTCGGGCCTGAGGTTCGATCCTATGCGACATCGCCATCTTCAATGCATTTGTCATCGAATACGATACAAATGCCGTTGACAGCAAGTCGCTATCGCCTCAATGCGTCCGGGAAGATCGTGAACGTTCGACCGCGTGTCGCCTCGAGAGGCCTCTGACGCAGGAAAGATACAGGTATGAAGCGCCCGCAATCGCAGAAGAAGGCCCCTGATACTCTGCTCGTCGCGGCAATCAGGGAGGGGCGACCGGCGTTCCTGTTCGCAGGGCTGTTCAGCCTGATCACCAATGCGCTCTATATGGCGCTGCCAATCTATACGAACCAAGTCTACGGCCGGGTGCTGTCAAGCTACAGCGTGTCCACGCTCATCGTCCTGACGACAGGCACGATCGCTGTGTTCGCGGTGTCGAGCATTCTCGACAACTATCGGGCGCGCGTCCTGTCAAACTTCAGCGCCGTGCTGGATCAACGGGTTGCGGGGCATGCGTTCACCGCGTTGTTCGACGGCGTCATTCAGCGTGCGCCGCAAGCGGGCGCGCAAGCCCTTCGTGATGTCGATGGATTTCGCCAGACCTTGACCGGCAACGGGATCAGCATCCTGTTCGACCTGCCGTGGGTGCCTCTCTACATCATCGTCCTGTTCGTGATCGATCCGGCCGTGGGCGCCATTACCCTGGCGGGCGGCGGCGTATTGCTGGTCTTCGCCCTGCTTCAGGACCGCGCTAGTCGCCCCGCCCTGATGGCGGCGAACGAAGCCGCGCTCAGGAGCTATGCGTTCACTGAAACAGGCCTGCGAAACAGCGAGGCGGTCCGGGCCATGGGTATGCTTCCGCATATCGGTCGAGAGTGGGGCCGTCACAGGCTTGAGACCATGGCGCAGAGCGAAGTGGCCGGTCGGTCCTCCGAATTCTGGGGTAACTGGATCAAGTTCGTGCGGATGCTGGTCCAGATCCTGATCATCGGGGTCGGCGCCTTCCTGATCATCAAGGGCGACCTCGGGCCCGGCCTGCTGTTCGCCAATATGATTCTGTCATCCCGGGCGCTTCAGCCGATCGATAGAACGGTTGCCTCCTGGCCGTCTCTGGTCGCTGCGCGCCAGGCCTATGATCGCTTGAATGCCCTGCTCGCGGACTATCAAGCCGCCAAGCCGAGCACGGCCCTTCCCCGCCCCAAGGGCCGTCTGACGGTCGAAGGGCTGAACTATGCCGTGCCGGGGACGAACCAGCTTATCCTGACGGGGATCAATTTCGATCTCGCTCCGGGCACGTTCCTCGGCATCATCGGTCCGTCGGGGGCGGGGAAGTCGACATTGGCCCGGCTCCTCGTCGGGGTGACCACGCCTCTCAACGGCGCCGTTCGTCTGGACGGGTCGAGCGTGTTCGGCTGGAGCCGCACCGACTTTGGACAGTACGTGGGCTATCTGCCGCAAGACACCGAACTGTTCGCCGGCACGGTCCGGGACAACATCGCCCGCTTCCAGCAGGACGTCAGCGATGAAGACGTCATCGCCGCCGCCCGCACGGCTGGGGTTCATGATCTGATCGTTCGCCTCGCCCAAGGCTACGACACCGAACTGGGAACCGGCGGCATGGTTTTGTCGGTCGGGCAGCGCCAGCGTGTCGGCCTGGCCAGAGCGGCTTTGAAAAATCCCGCCTTCGTCGTTCTGGACGAACCCAACGCCAACCTCGACGCACAGGGTGAACAGGCGTTGATGGAGGCCCTCGTTGCCATGAAATCGCGAGGAGTCACCGTCGTCGTCGTTTCACACAAGCCCAGCATCCTGACCAACGCCGACCAGCTGCTCATGCTTCGTGACGGCCGGATCAACATGTTCGGCAATCGCGGCGAGGTCCTGGCCAAGCTCGCCGCCTCCGCAGCTCCCGCAGCCTTTGCGGACGCTCCTGCCCCGCCCGTCGGCAGCCCGGGGCAGGCGGCGGCCAAGCCCTTCATCCCGCCGGGCATGAAGGTCGTGGAGGCCAAGCGATGAACTTCGACCTCAATCGCATTTTTGCGGACAAGCGCCAGCTTGAGGCCCCTGTCGTCGGAGCGCCCGATACGCCGCTGTCGGCCGAAGCCCGCGAAAGCATGCGGGCGCCGATCGTGGCCGGGATGGCGGTTGTCATCATCTTCGTCCTCGGCCTTGGCATCTGGGCGTCCGTGGCCCCGATCTGGGGCGCGGTGGTTGCCAGCGGATCGGTGCGCGTCGAAGGCAACCGTCAGACGTTGAAGAGTCGCGAGGGCGGTACGGTGCGGGAGATCCTGGTTCGCAACGGCGATCTCGTGCAACAGGGTCAGGTCCTGCTGCGCTTCGACGACGGCGTTCCCAGGGCCCAGGTCGCGGTGATGTCCAACCAGTATGACGTGGCGCTGATGCAGCGGGCGCGTTTTCAGGCGGAAGTGTCAGGCCGATCGTCGGTGCCGGTTCCCGCCGAGCTTCTGGCGCGCGCGTCGGACCCCCGGGTCGCGGCCACCATTCTGAACGAGACGACCCTGTTCAATTCGAGGCTCGCGGCCATTCAGGGCCAGGGCGCGATCCTGAACCAGCGGTTCGAACAGCTTCTGACGGCGCGGTCCGGCCTGAACGTCCAGGTCGAGTCGATCGACCAGCAGGTGGCCCTGATCCAGCAGGAGCTGGAGGGTTATCAAACCCTCTATGAGCGCGGCTTCGCGCCGCGGACTCTGGTCCTGCGCAATCAGCGGGCCCTGGCCGAGATCGGTGGTCGCCGCGGTGCCCTCGTTGCGGACATCACCCGTAACCAGCAGGCGGCGGGCGAGACGCGACTTCAGCTCGCTCAACTGTACGAACAACGCGCCAGCGAGGCCGCGACCGGTCTGCGCGATGCGGAGGCCCGGATCTCGGATGTCGAGCCCAGGCTCGACGCCGCCGACCTGTCGCTGGCCGCCACCCGGGTGACGGCGCCCATGACGGGCTACGTGCTGTCGCTCAGCCAGTTCACCGTCGGCGGCGTGGCCCAGGCTGGCGAGGTCCTGATGGATGTGGTGCCGATCAATGCACCCCTGGTCGTGCGTGTGCGTGTGCGGCCGACAGACATCGACGAGGTGAGGGTGGGCATGGATGCGGAAGTCAGTCTGCTGGCCTTCAGCACCAACAAGGTGCCCAAGATGCTGGGCAAGGTCACAGCCGTCTCGGCGGACGCCCTGACCACGGAAGACGGCGTGTCGTTCTTCGAAGCCGACGTCCGCATCGGGCCGGACGAACTGCGCAAGCTCCCTGAGGGCGCCAGGCTGGATCCGGGCATGCCGGCCCAGGCCATGATCCGGACGGGGCGACGGACGGTGATGTCCTACCTCCTGGGTCCGATCGGACAGATTACCAACAACGCCTTGCGCGAGCAGTAGGGCCGCGATGGACGACCCGCGGCTGAGTTTCCTGGTCGCGGGCGTCCAGAAGGGCGGCACGACGGCGCTGTTCGACTATCTCGTCGAACATCCCCGGATCGACATGCCCTCGATAAAGGAGGCGCATTTCTTCGACGACGAGACCGGCGTGGACTGGAACGCTCCTGACTACGGGCCTTACCACGCCCTGTTCCGGCCGCGCCGGGCCGGGATGCTCCGGGGCGAGGCGACGCCGATCTATGTTTACTGGCCGAACGCACTGGAGCGGATCGCGGCCTACAATCCCGCGATCCGGCTGATCGTCGTCCTTCGCGACCCCGTGGAGCGCGCCTGGTCGCATTGGCGGATGGAGTATGCGCGCGGGGCGGAGACCGAGCCCTTCGCCTGGTGCATTCGTCAGGGCCGGTCGCGCGTCGCCTCCGACCCGGCCGCTCCGGGCTTTCATCGCGTCCACAGCTACGTCGAGCGCGGCTTCTACGGCGCCCAGCTCCGGAGGATGTTTTCGCTTTTCCCCCGTGAGCAGGTATTGCTCCTCGACGCCGTCGATCTTCACGGGAAGCCCGCGTGGATTCTGGGCAACGTCTGCAGATTTTTGGACGTGCCTCCGCTGACCGACGTTGGACCAAAGGAAAGTCACGTCGGCATATCCGTGACCGGTATCCAATCTATAACGGATGAAGACCGGCAATACTTGGCCGACATTTATGCACACGATCAGCAACTTCTCGCTAATCTTAGAGATAACGGCCCGATTGGTTACACCGAAGTGAGGCCTTGATCTCAACCGTCATACATGTTTGTCACATTCTGCCTTTATTTATCCAAAATTAACTCAAGGCGTGGTTCGGACAATACGCTTCGATAAGCCAACCGCCTGTCTAGCGTTCGTCGCCCTCTCGGGGGGCGGCGGAAAGGGCAGCGATCCAAACGGGTTGCAATAATCGGGGCCTTGGCTAAAAGCAGACAAGGGCGGGCTTGCGCTTAGACGTTCTCCTATTGGGGGCGGGCATGGCGGACCACGGTCTGGACACAACTGGAGAACTTTAGATGGCTACGTACAATTTCGACACGATGACCCAGGCCGACGCGAACGCGTTTACGGCCACCGACATTCTTTTCTTCCCGACCGGAACAGCGCAGGGCGTCACCGTGGTGGCCAACCCCGCCATTGGTGCAACCCCCGCCAGCCTCTCGATCACCGTGAACGGCCGGACCCTGACGTTTGACGAATCCGACTTCGCGGGTCGCCCCGAGGCCGGCACGCTGTTCGCCGACGGGTCGAGCTTCTATTACGGCAGCGCCGGGGCCAACCCCATTACCTCGGGTTCGGGCAACGACTACATTCTCGGCCTCGCCGGCAACGACACCATTGATGGTGGGAATGGCAACGACCTGATCTTCGGCGGCAACGACGAAGACCTCATTTCGGGTGGCAACGGTGCCGACACCATCAACGGTGGTCAAGGCAACGACACGATCTCGGGAAATAATGGCGACGACGCCATCCTGGGCGGTCAGGGCAACGACACCTTGATCGGCGGCGAGGGCAACGACTACCTTCACGGCAACCTCGGCAACGACTCTGTCAACGGTGGGGCCGGCAACGACACCATCCTCGGCGGCCAGGGCAACGACACCATCGGTGGCGATGACGGCAACGACCTGATCTTCGCTGATCTCGGCGACGATAACGTCAACGGCGGCAACGGCGACGACGATATCCAGGGCGGCGAAGGGAATGACGTCCTGAGCGGCAGCGAAGGCAACGACTTCCTGGACGGCAACAATGGCGATGACACCCTGAATGGTGACAACGGCAACGACGACCTTCAGGGCAATGCCGGTAATGACAACCTCAACGGTGGGGCCGGCAACGACACCCTCCTCGGCGGTCAGGGCAACGACACCCTCGCCGGCGATGCGGGCAACGATCTGATGTTTGGTGACCTCGGCGATGACAGCATCACCGACGCTGCCGGTAACGACACAATCTTTGGCGGTGAAGGCAACGACACGATCACCGACTCGGCTGGCGATGACTATATCGACGGCGGCAACGGCAACGACACCATCAACGACAACGGCGGCACCGGCAACGACACTGTATTCGGCGGTGCTGGCGACGACACGATCGTGGCGCAGGGCGGCAACGACATCCTTGTCGGCGGTGCGGGTAACGACAGCATCACTGGTGGTGCGGGCAACGACGTTGTTTCCGGTGAAGCAGGCAACGATACCATCAACGCCGGTGAGGGCCAGAACACCGTCAACGGCGGCGACGGCAACGATGTACTGTCCGCTGGTGCCGGCAACGATCTGATCGGTGGCGACGCCGGCAACGACACGATCAACACCGGCAACGGTGAAAACACTGTCAGCGGCGGTGTCGGTGCCGATACGCTCAATGGCGGTTCCGGCAATGACGTGCTGAGCGGCGACAACGATGCTGACAGCATTTCGGGTGCTGCGGGTCGGGATACGCTCATCGGTGGTGAGGGTGCCGACACACTGCGCGGTGGCGCGGACAACGACTCCGTGTTCGGCGGCAACGACAATGACTCGCTGTTCGGTGATGCGGGTGCCGATGCTCTCTATGGAGACAACGGCGCTGACACTCTCGATGGCGGGGCCGACAACGACAGCCTGTTCGGTGGCGACGGCAACGACGTCCTGCTGGGCAGCTCTGGCTTTGACTTCATCTCCGGCAACGCTGGGAATGACTCGATCGACGGCGGAGCCGACGGCGACTCCATCTCGGGCGACGAGGGCAACGACACCGTTATCGGCGGTACCGGGAACGACCTGGTCGGCGGCGGCACCGGTAACGACACTGTCGATGGGGGAGACGGAAACGATGTCGTAAACGGCGATGCCGGTGACGACACCATCAATGGCGGAACGGGTGCCGACACGCTCTCGGGCGGTGAAGGCAACGATACCGTCATCGGTGCCGCTGGTAATGACGTCCTCTCGGGCGGCAACGGCAACGACACCTTCGTCTTCACCGCTGGTGACTCCGTTGCGACGGGTGCCACGGTCAACGCCGACGGAACCACGTCCCTTGACGTCATCACCGACTTCCAGGTGACCGACATCATCTCGACGGCCATCAACGGCCTGCCGGCGATCACGGCTGCCAACTACGCGGAGACCTCCGTTACTCCGGGTGCCAACGCTCTGCCCGCCAACGCCACGCCGCAGCAGATCTACAACGCGGCCCTCGCCGCTGCGAACGCGGCCCTCACCGATGTCAACGTCGCCATCGTGGCGGTCGCGGTCCCCGGCGGTGTCTATGTCTTCATCGACAACAGCGGCACGCCCGACGCCGACGATGCCTTCTTCATCGCCGGTGCCAACCTCAACTCCATCGACTCGGTCAACTTCGTGGCCCTGACGACGGGCGATGCCGGCAACGACGTCATCACCGGCACCAACGGTGACGACACGCTGAACGGTAACGGCGGCAACGACACCATCACTGGCGGTCTCGGCAACGACACCATCAACGGTGGCGAAGGCGCAGACAGCGTCGTCGGCGGCAACGGCAACGATGTGATCACTGGCGGCAACGGCGATGACTCCATCTCCGGCGGCGACCAGAACGACTCGATCCAGGGCAACAACGGCAACGACACCCTCGACGGTGGCGCTGGAACCGACACCATCACGGGCGGTGAAGGCAACGACACCATCACGGGCGGTGCCGACAACGACAGCCTCACGGGCGACAACGGCGATGACAACATCTCCGATGCAGCCGGTGCGGACACCCTGTCCGGTGGTGGTGGTAACGACACCATCTCGACGGCGGGCGACGCCGTCGCCGACAGCCTCCTGGGTGGTGCCGGCAACGACACGATCACGGGTGGCGGCGGTGCCGACACGATCAACGGCGGAACGGGTCTCGACTCGCTCACCGGTGGTGCGGGTTCGGACATCTTCGTCTTCGCCGCGGGTGACTCGGGTATCGTTCCGACCGGCCAGATCGGTGCCGACCTGAACATCGACACCATCACCGACTACGCCGTCGGCGACGTGATCGACTTCACCGGCACGCTGACCCTGGGCGCCAACTTCGCGGCAACCGCGGGTGCGGGAAGCTACGGCGCGGCCCTGATCGCCGCCAACGCGACCCTGGCCTCGACTGTGGACACGGTCTTCGTGACCTCGGTCCTGGTCGGCCCCGACACCTACGTGTTCTGGGACTCGGACAACAACGGCTCCGCCGACGTTGCCATCCTGCTCACGGGCTTCGCTGGCGCCATCGGCATCCAGTAAGAGCCACCGAACCAAAGATTGGGGCCGTCCTTCGGGACGGCCCCTTTTTTTTGCTCTATCCACAAGGGTGGCCAAGCCAGCGGCCAAGCGAAAAGGACACCAGAAACGGCATGGGAAATGCGGCGCTCTATCTGAACCCCGAGGCCTTCAACACCGGACTGCCCGCCCTGATGGGTCGCCAGTCCGCCGGCGAGAGCTTCCTGAAAGGCTATCTGCGCCATTCGACCGCCGACGACTTCCACTTCTGGAACGTCGCCAATGCCGCGCCGCATACGCTTCAGGGGTTCATTGAGGCCATCGGCTCGATCGGCAAGCCGATGACCGTGATCCCCCGCCACGACCGCCGTCAGCTGGGCGCCGCCGGCAATGCCTTCCTGCCCTCACCCAATCTGGCCCGCGAAAGCTGGCATCGCCGGGTGGCCAACTGCACCGAGGCCTATGGCATCACCGGCATCACCCACACGACGGCCTCTGACAACATCATGGACGCCCTGGCCGACATGTTGACCGCCCCGGTCGAGCCCTGGGACACACTGATCTGCACCTCCAGTGCCGTCCGGGCCAGTGTCGAGGTCGAACTGGAAGCGGTCCGGGCCGATCTGGAAGAGCGTGTCGGGGCCAGACGCCTGGGCGAACCGCAGCTGGCCACCATTCCGCTCGGCATCAATGTCGACGACTTCGCCACCACGGGGGACGATCGGGCCCGCTGGCGAAACCAGCTCGGCATCGCCGATGAAGCCGTCGTTGTCCTCTATGTCGGCCGCTTCAATCCTCACGCGAAGATGAACCCTCTGCCGATGGCCCTGGCGCTCGAACAGGCGGCGCAGATCGCGGGCAAGCCGATCGCCTGGGTCCAGGCCGGCTGGGGACTGAGCGAAACCCAGGAAAAAGCCTATCACGACCAGACCCGGGCCCTGTGCCCGAGCGTCGACTATCATGTGGTGGACGCCCGCAAGCCCGACGCCCGCTTCTCGATCTGGTCCGTCGGCGACATCTTCATCTCGCTGTCCGACAATATCCAGGAGACCTTTGGCCTGACTCCGGTCGAGGCGATGGCCGCCGGCATTCCCTGTGTCGTTTCGGACTGGGACGGCTATCGCGACACCATCCGCCACGGCATCGACGGCTTCCGCGCCTCGACCTACGCCCCCAAGGCCGGCGCCGGTCAGGATCTGGCCTATCAGTACGCCAACCAGTGGATCAGCTACGACACCTACGCAGGGGCGACGAGCCAGCTGATCGCGGTCGACGTCGTAGAAGCCGCGCGGGCTCTGGCCGACCTCGTGTCGAATCCTGATCTCCGCAAGCGAATGGGCCAGGCCGCCGCCGCCCGTGCCCGCGACACCTTCGACTGGAAAGTCGTGATCCCGCAGTATGAAGCCCTGTGGGCCGAACAGACGCGCCGTCGTCTCGCCTCGGCCGGCCGGGTCGCACGTCCCCGCAACCTGGCGCCCCATCCCCGCCGTCTCGATCCATTCCTGCTGTTTGGCGGTTACGCGTCGGAGTGGCTGACGTCGTCGACGATGGTCACGTTGCGCCCTGGAACCGACGAAGCCGCTCTTGCGGCCATTCGGGGACTGTCGCTCGCCGTCTATGGCTCCCACGCCCTGCCGACGACCAGTGAGCTGACCCTGCTGATCGAGCGACTCAGCAGGGTCCGACAGATAACGGTCGGAGAGCTGGTCGGGGTGTTCCCGGCGGGGCGTCGTCCCTTTGTGGAACGCGGCGTCCTCTATCTGGCGAAATATGATCTCGTCAGGATTCTTCCCCGGTCCGACGTGATAGCCCGATAAGCGGCAGCCCGGGGTTCACGTCGTCGAGACCGCAGTATTTCGCCGGAGGGGGTCGATTGGCCGGATCGCAGGAGACTATACAGTCCGCGATCCGGCCGACGAGACACAGCCAGTTGGAGAACGAGGCCGATCCGAACCCATGCCACAGTCGCCGTCGTTTCAAAAGGGCTGCGGCGCCGCCAAATCAGCACAGAGTGACAGATTGTAGCTCATCTTCGCCTGAAGCTGCGAACCGGTCGCAGGTCTGCCTTGGTCCTCACGGGCCGAGGCCCGGAAATCCCAAGGCATTGCACGTGGATAGACCGCGAGCGCAGTAGACCCGGCTTCAGACGCGCACGGCCATGACTCCAGCGCTCACGAAATTGTGTGACGCGGGGCGCCTAGTTCGCCCTGCTCGATGACTGGAGAACCTCCGAGATCGCCTCCATCCAGCGTGGCACGCCCACGGTATGCCGATCGTAGAGGGCGAGGGCCGTCGCGCGCGCCTGCAGTCTCAGCGGATCGAAATCGCGTGGCCGCTGGCAGGCATCGATCATCGCTTGCGACAGCGCCGGGACGTCGAAGAAATCGTTCAACACCCCATTCACGCCATCAGTGATCGCATCTCTCACGGGCGCGGTGTCGGATCCAATAATCAAGCATTCGCAGGCCATCGCCTCGACGACCGACCAGGACAGTATAAACGGGTAGGTATAGTAGACATGTCCCCAGGACAGCGAGAGCGCCGAGATCATGTCAGCATGCTCGAGCTTGCCGACGAAATGAACGCGGGACAGATCAACCGTGTCGCCGAGCTCCGCGAGCATGCGGGTCTTCCAGGTCTGCCCCCCCTCCAACTGACCTCCGTACCCGCCGCTCCCGTCCGAACCGATGATCACCACGTCCGCGTCCGGGCAGTTCCGCTGCAGCTCGGGCAGGGCTCTCATAAAGATATGGAAGCCGCGCAGTCGTTCGAAATTGCGATTGATAAAGGTGATGACCGGTCGTGAGCCGTCGAGAAACCGCCCGCCCGTCACGCGCAGACGGGCGTTCGCCTTCTTCACGGACCGATCCATGTCCACCCCTTCGTGGAAAGTCCGGATCCGGGGCTGGAAAACGTCAGGCAGGCCGGACGCCTGAAAAGGCGTAGGGCAGATGATCCTCTCGGCGGTGGCGTATGCGAGCGCCAGACCCATGTTCTTTGCGTGGACACGCATATCTGCCTGGAGACCGTTTCTTTCGAACTCGGGATCGAACCCGACATCGGCTCCATGCGACTGGTAGTAGAACTCTCCGAACATGATCTGGGGGACGCCGGGAAAGATTTCGTTCAGTTGCAGCGTCTCTCCCCAACCCGGATGGCCTACGATCAGGTCGGGCAGGAAGCCGTCGGCCTTCAATTTCACAGCCGCCTCGGCCGCCGCATAGGCTCGCATCAGGTCGGCTTCGGCACGCGTGGCCGGATCGAAAAGCCCGGCCGTGGTCCCGCGATTCAGGGACCAACGACGGACGTCAACGCCCGGTCTCCCTTTCGCTGTCTGGCCGCCGATTGCCGCAACCTTGTAGCCCGCTTTTACACAGGCGTCGGCGATGTGCGGAAACTGGCCGGGGAAGTTCTGATGAACAAGAAGAATGCGTTTGACCACCCGATACCCCGGCGACAGTGAGACGTGGGTTGCGCCTTTTTCGTTGGACAACCGTCTTCTATTTACCCGGCATCTCGCGTGGATAAAGCCGGTAAATCATCAGGCGGATCAGCACGCTCGTCGCCCAACGACGCCGGCCTTGACGTGAAACAGAGTTCAGCTGACGGTGGCGGATGGACTTTCCTCGCGAAATTCAACCCGATTTTCTGAGGGAGCGAAACCCTGATCTCGCTGATCTGTCAGATCCCGCGATTGTCGCCCACTATAATCGGTACGGACGCGTGGAAGGCCGGGAGGCTTCCCCGGGTGCGCTGAGAGAGTTGCTTCTGCGGCTGATCCCCCAGGATGCCAAGGCGCTGGAGATCGGCCCGTATTTTTCCCCGGTCCTGAAGGGGCCGAATGTGAAGTATCTGGATGTCTTCACGAACAAAGAGCTTCGCACACTGAGCGTCGAGGTCGGCGGCGATCCCGATCAATGCCCGAGGATAGATTTCGTCGGCTCGCTCGGCGAAGTCGACGAGACTTTCGACATCGTGTTCGGCAGTCACAGTATCGAGCATCAGCCGGATCTGGTTCGCCACCTTCAGGAGGTCGAACGCGTCCTCGCCCCCGGCGGGCACTACATCATCCTCTGCCCGGACAAGCGCTACTGCATCGATCACTTTCAACCTGAGTCGGGCATCACCGACGTCGTGGCGGCCTATCTCGACAAAAGGACCCGGAACACCGCCAGTGCTGTTCTCGGCCAGTTGTCGATGACGACCCACAATGACTGCTTCGCGCATTGGGTCGGAGATCATGGGGCGAGACCGGACGATGAAGACGGCCTGCCGCGTCTGAAGGCGGCAATCGCATACTATGAGAGCAAGAAAGACGCCTATCTCGATGCTCACGCCTGGAAGTTCACGCCGGAGACCTTTCGCCGGATCATGCAGGGACTCAGGGCGCTGGACCTGATGACCCTGACGACCGAAAGGGTCTACGATACGCCGTCCCCGCGGCTGGAGTTCGCCGCCATCCTGCGAAAGCCCGACATACCGTGAGACGCACGGGTTCACCGCGCCACGAGACGCGATCATGACCGGGGATCAGGCCGAATACCTGGAAGTGGAGGGAGAGGGACACCGGATCGAGATCAGCCCCTCCGCTGTCCTGTCGTCCACCATCAAGGTGCGAGGAACCGCCAATACCCTGCGGATCGGGCCAGGCGTCCGGTTCGCGCCCGAGAGTGGTGCGATGATGATCGCGGGCGAGGGCCACCACGTGTCGATCGGCGAGAATACGACCGCAAACCTAAACATCACCCTGAAGGGATCTGGGGGTGTCATCGAGATCGGGGAGACCTGCCACCTGACCGGTGCGGTGAACCTGATGGGCCAGGGCGCCCGTCTGAGCTTTGGTCGGGGGACGACGATGGTCGATGGCAGGTTGCAACTACACGAGCCGGGCGAGATCGAGATCGGGGAAGACTGCATGATCTCAAGTCAGGTCTATATTTCGATTAGCGACATTCACCCGATCTATGATCGAACCACAGGCGCCCGTATCAATCCGGCGCGGTCCATCTTCGTGGGCCGGCATGTCTGGCTTGGTTTGCGATCCATGATCTTGAAGGGCGCCCATATCGGAAACGGGACCATCATCGCGGCGGGTGCAATGATCAGTGGCGAGACGCCTGCGCATGCGATCGTTGGCGGCCCGCCAATGCGCGTAATGCGCAGCGACGTCGCTTGGAGCCGGGACTTCGGCGACACGCCTCCGGTCATCGAATGACGGCGCCGGTTAAACGGCTTGGCATTTATCAGCCGAGCGGAAGGGTCGGCACGGGCCAGAACGTGTTCGGCGTATCTGTGGCCAATACGGAACTTTATCGCGCGCTCGCGGTGAACGCCGGACTGGATCGTCTGGATGTCCTGACCCACGACCCCGTTCCTCTGGAGCAGATCGTTCGGGGACTGACAGGTGACCGGGCGGGAAAGACCGAGATCGCAACGGCATCCATGCTGGACCCGACCGCCGCGCCGTCGTCAGGGGTGATCCTGCGCGGTTCGGCCAAACTTGAGGATCTCGCGTGGCTTCGTCGATCGCGCTCAAGCGACGCCGGATACAGCCTTATGGGCCTGATCCACACCATCGCCCCGCCCGCAATGCGTCAGGAAATCGCGGCGGCATCCGTCGCTCCCGTTCAGGCGTGGGATGCGCTGATCTGCACCTCGCCTTCGGTCCAGTCGGCTATGCACTCCATGTTCGACGAATGGACGGCCTACCTTGCAGAACGGTTCGGCGGAACCACGCGACCGAAGCCGCAACTTCCTCTGATCCCTCTGGGTATCGATAGCGACCGGTTCGCGGCAATGGCTGATCGGCCGGGCGCGCGCGTCGATTTTCGGCGCCGGCTGGCGGCGGGGGACAGCGATGTCGTGGTTGTCTGGGTTGGACGCTTGTCGTTCTTCGAGAAGGCCTTCCCGCAACCCATGATGCGCGCCGTCGCTGAGGCCGCCGCCAGACAGGGCTGTCGGGTCCACCTGGCGATGGCCGGCTGGTTTCCCGGAGGCGAACAGGACGAAAAGAACTATCGCGCGGCGGCATCGGCCTATGCGCCCGATGTCGCCTTTCATGTCCTGGACGGCAACGACCGCGGTCTTGTCGCAGACCTGTGGGCCGGCGCGGACATCTTCATCTCCCTGGTCGACAATATCCAGGAGACGTTCGGCATCACTCCGATCGAGGCGATGGCGGCGGGCCTGCCCGTGGTGGTCAGCGACTGGGACGGCTATCGCTACACCGTGCGAGACCAGATCGAGGGTTTCCTCATCCCGACTTTGGGCGGACCGCCCGGCGGATCTCCGAGGGCGCTCATCGACGGTCACGCTCTGACAGCGAAATCCTACCAGCAGTACGTCGGCGTGATCGCACAACATACGGCCGTCCATGTGGGACGTGCGGCCGAGGCTCTCGGCGCCCTGATCGCCTCGCCGGAACTGCGCGCCAGCATGGGCGCCGCGGGGCGGCGGCGGGTCAGGGAGTTTCTGGACTGGTCCGTGGTGGCTCCGCAATACGTGGAACTGGCGCGTGAACTCACCGCTATTCGCAAGGCCGTCGGGGCTCCGTCGGTTGGCGAACATCCCGTTCGGGGAGAGCCGTTCCGGGACTTCGCAGGGTTCGCCAGCCAGACCTTGTCGCCGGAAACGAGGGTCAAACTGCGCGACGGCGCCGGCTCCAACGATCTGATCCGTTCGGCATCACTCCGACTTGACTGCTTCGCGGGCAACTGGCGCGCCACGACGGCGGAAGCGACTGCCCTGCTGCTGGCACTGGAAGATCGCCAGTCCAGGCGGGTCGGGGAACTGCTGGCCGGGTTCCCGCCGCAGAGGCATCAGCGCCTGCGGCTGACCTTGCTCTGGCTCGCCAAGACAGGCGTTCTGGACTGGCTGGATCCGTAGGCGGACTATTTGACCGCGCGGATGCGAATCTGCAGTTCCTTGACCACGTTCCACGTCTCGTTCGCCGCCACCCGCAGTTGCTCGCGGGTGATCTCTCCGCGCTGCTCCTTGGCGACCCAGCTGGAATCGTAGGTTTGAGAAGCGTGCTCGACCTCGAAATCGACATTCATGGCGTAGGCGATCATCGAATAGTTGGCCTTCCTCGCGATCCAGTCGTCGTTGCGTCTGCGCGACATCATTTCGAAGGTCAGAGGCGTGAAGGCGCGGACGTGGGTCGGGTCAGACCAGAAGGTGTCGTGCCGGAAGTGAGGCACGTGGATCTCGACGATCCCGTCCTTGGCGGTGATCCGGTAAAGTTCCTGCATCACCTTGGTGAACACATCGAAGGTCGCGCCCACGTGTTCGAGCACGTGTTTCATCAGAATGTAGTCGAAGGCGTTGTCCTCGAACGGCCACGGGAAGGACTCGATGTCCATCATCACGTCCGGATCGCACTCGGGGAAGCTGTCGGCGTTGACGAACCCTTCGCGCTTGTCGAAGCCGCAACCCAGGTTGAGTTTTCTCATCGCGTATCTCCCTTCAGCAGGATCAGGTATTGATCGCGCCTAGTCTTTCCACACGCTGACGTTCCAGGTCGGCGCGATTGGCCATGATCGAACGCGACCAGGCCTCCCGCTCCGGTGCCTGCTGAGCGTGCATTCGCGTTGAGAGAACGTAGTCCCGTCCCCGTTCGCGCCGCTGACGGACCTTATCGGAGTTCGCGCACAGGTCGATGATCGCATCCTGCCATTCGTCAGCTGTCCCGGCGAATATGGCCACCTCCCCATGGCGATCAATTTCGTCATAGACGACGGGAGAACAAATCGGCACGGCGCCCGCCGCGCAGGATTCGATCAGCTTGATGTCGGACTTGAGCCGGTTGAAGGCCGTGTCAGCGAGCGGCAGCAAGGAGATGTCGCAGCCGGCGAGGACGGACATATAATCTGGGTGCGAAAGCGTCGGACGGAAGCGGATCCGGCTTCCGCGAGGCAAGGCCTCGGCGAACGCGCGATCGTGGACGACGTCAATTTCGATTCTGTCGCCCAGCCGCTCGAACGCCTCGCGGATGCCCGGCATCACGGGCGTCCAGTCGTCGATACGGTTCAACGCGCCGAAGAAAAGACGCAACCTGTTGCCGGTCTTCGGGGTGGACGCGGGGGCGTCCGGCAGGGCGAGAATGGCGTTCGGAAAGACCCGGACATTGGGATTCCATTGCCGGATCATGTCCGCGAGGGTTTCCGTGGTCACGGTGACGGCGTGGACGGCGCGATAGGCCCTGAAATCGGACTCCACGAAGGCCGGCCAGTGATGCGGGTCGTCATCCATGTCGGAGACGATCGTCCAGCCCGATCCGATGAGACGATCCACGGCCTGGATCAACTCGCTGCCGTCCATGAACTGTCGGTGCAGTGTCAGAACGCCTGGCGGACCCTTGGGAAGAACGACTGTGTTTTCCCCCCATGCCGCCCTCACGCCGGGGAGGCTGGTCAATGCCGTCCACGGGTGATCGATGCGCGCGTCGGTTACGCCCGCGAAATTCTTCAAACCGATCGCGGCCAGGGCGATCGTTGACGGAGGGGGGGATCGCGTTGCGCGTACCACCCATCCCATGGGCTCCAGTCTGGCCCGGGCGTCATCCGCCCCGATACCCAGTGCGGCCGTGGCCTGAAGAAGATGCTGGAGCGCCGTTCCTTCAGCGGGCCTCCGCGAGACGGCCTTGCTGTCGAGCACATGCCAGCCCGCCTTTTCGAATAGGGTCAGGGCGGCGGAAAGCGTCAGGACGGGTGGCGTCTCGTTCGCGTCTGTATCCTGGCCACGGATCAGCCGTTCGATTCTCGGCCAGTGGGCGGGATTCGGGACATAGGCGAGGCAAACAGCGCCGGGCGCAGATCGTTCGAGGGCTGACGCCAGAAGGTCTCCGGGGTCGGCGAAGGTGTTCAGATCGCCCAGGGTCACAGCATCGAACGGAACCTCCTGACGGGTCGCATCGATTGATCCCCACAAGCCCGCGGTAACGTTCGCTTGCGATAGCGTCTCCCGCCCTCCGGGTACGGAAATCCAGTCAACCAGGGGGTTGCGGGCACGATAGGGACGTTCTGACGCGGCTTGCTGCCCGATCGCCAGAATCCTTGAGGCTGTCAGCGGCAGATACGCGAGAGTCGCCGCCCGGACTGTTTCCGCTTCTGTCGCGGGCATGTCTCAGGTCTCACGCGGCAAAAGCGGGCTCGTCTGATCCTGGTCCGTCACGCTCTGGTAGCTCGTCGCAAGTTGGGCGAGGCGCTGGGCTGCGGCGGCGTATCGGTCCGTGGCTCCACGCTCGGCAGCGCGAGCCAGGCGTAGATCCGCTTCCAGACCGGCGACGCGTTGCTCGGCTTGTACAAGCCGGCTTGCGATGAGTTCGACCTCGGCGCGCGCCGCGTCCCTTTCCGCGATTGAACGGTCGTTCGCCGCGTCCAGCGTCGCAACAACGGTTCGCAGCTCCGCGGCCTCGGCCGCCGAAGCTGCCGCGTGCGTCGTCGCGGCGTCGGCGATCCCCTCGGTCGCCTCTCTCGCGGACGTCAGGGCGCGGCCGGCCTCGGCGGCGAGTCCAAGCTGACGGTACGCTTCGGCGAGGCCGTGCTGTGTGATCGAATGCGCGGTCTGCTCCTCCGCCCATCGGTCGGCGATGGCTTGCACGGCTTCGGCCTTGCGGCGTTCGTAGATGGCCCGGTCGGCCTCGGCGAGTTCGGCGCGCAGTCGGCGCTCGCGGATCAGTCGGGTCTCGCAACGCGCGATCTCTGCGATGGCCTGGATCAGGCTGGCGTCGCCTGAACCGACCGCCTCGAGCGATCTCTGTGGCGGCGTTTCGGTCGCAAGCGCTTGCGCCGTCGCCAACGCCTTCTCCGCTGCGTCGGCCGCCTGGGTCGCGCGGTCGGCCTCGCCGTGGAAGCGGTCGCAAAGCGCGCGCAGGGCCGCGTTCTCGGCTGCCGCTTCCGTGTGACGCAGTCGAAGCCCGGGATAGTCCGCGAGTTCCCGTCGCAAATCGCTCAAGGCGGGCGACACGGCTTGCGCGAGTTCGTCCAACTGCCGGATCACGCCATCGATGAGCTCGCCCGGCGGATCCTGGTCGCGACAGGCTTCGGCCATCCAGGACCAGGTCTCGCGCGTCAGGGGGGCGAGGCTGGCCTCCTCGTCGGGTACATTGTGATGGCGATGGGAACCCGACAGGAAGCGATCGATGTCGCCTTCAGCTTCCGCCGACCGGGCGGGCAGGGCCTGCGCCAAGGCGGTCTCGATCCGCGCCAGTTCCTGGCGCCAGTCGGTCAGCAGGGCGTCATAACCGACAAAGACGCGCGGCCAGCCCCGAGTATCCCGCTCGACCGCCGCCATGGTCGCGGTCCACGACATTTCGGAGGCAGCGATCGTGGCACCGCTCCTGGCCGCGATCGACCTGGCCACCTCTGACGGGTGGCGAACCATGATGACATAGACGGGCGTCAGGTCTTGCTGCGCCAAGGCTTCGCGCCAGAACCGGCTTGTCGCGGATGCTCTGGGGTCCTTCAGGATCGGCAGGTCACTGTCGCCGTAGTTTTCGGCGATGAAGATCGTTGCGGCTTCCATGTAGTCGGCGCGCGCGTCCCAGATAGCGGCATCGGCGAGATGAATGAAGATATCGTCCCAACGTGAGCCGACCTCGACCAGCATCCGGTCATTCAGGGCTACCATCTCCCACGGCTCCCAGAAGCCCTCCGGATTGTCAGGCCCGGCGTTCATCAGCCGTTCGGGCAGTGCGCCCCCGGCCAACGAAAGCAACCGTGCGGCGGCCGAGGTGCCGCTGCGATGCATCCCAACGACCATCAGCGCCTTTCGCGTCGACGCGGGCGCGGTAGGTGCTGCGGTCGCGGATCGCTTCGATTTGGCCTCGGCCACTCTGCAACTACCTCGGAACGGTCAAGCGGGACGGTGAGGCAGGGTTAGGCGACCGCGGTCGCGGGCGTCAACTCGCCTTCGCGTTCCAGCCAGGCCGAATAGGTGTGGGGCCCTGCGGCGAAGGGGTCGGGGAAGGCGTCCCTGAGGTCAACGCGTTCCCGGTAGAGCACACGATGACGCTTATCGATCTGCCGTCCATCGTCAAACCGATCATAGGCCCAGTATCGGTCGGGGATGCGCGGATCGCGGGCGACGGCCACGAGCCGCTTGTACCAGTTCCAGACCTCGTGGACCTCGAAGTTGGCGCCGGCATAGCGGCGGGTCATGATATCGCCGGTCGGGCCCAGTTTGGTGAAATGCCAAAACTTGAGCGGCGATCCGTTGATCCGCACGACGCCATCGACGCCGATCGCCACATGACGTTTCGACAGGTTCCAGCTGGCGACGTTGAGTCCGGGGTCGCGCAGGATCGCGAAGCGGTCGTAGAAGGCCGGAACGTGATCGCACCAGCGTTGATCGACGAACAGTCCGCGCGGAATATCGTCGTGGCAATACGCGAGGAGGCGGTCGTTCCACCAGCGGGCGAAGGCCGCGCCCTGGCCCGTCGTCCGGATGGCGACAAATCCCAGGTTGAAGATGCCGGTTCGCAGCGTCGCCAGTTCATTGTCCAGAATGGCGCCTTCTTCGTCTTCAGGCTCCAGAAGGTGAGGGGTCAGGCAGCCGTCATGGGTCTCCAACGCGTCCAGCACTGTGATCAGGGGATTGACCACCGCGATATCGGGATCGAGGTAGACGACGGCGTCGTGGTCGCCGGCCTCGCAGGTCTGATGCAGAAAGGGCCCCTTCACGGCCGTGCAGACCTCCACGACGTCATGCTGGAACAGCCAGCCCGTCGCATTCGGCAGGTTCAGGTCCTCGAACCAGACAAGACGGTCGAAATCTTCGTCCGCGACGTCGATCGACAGGCCTTCGGGAGGCCGGTCCGTGATCAGTGCGACAAGGGTCCAGTCCGGATGATGGCGCCGCAGCGTCTGAAACAACACACGCGCCCGATCCAGATAGGCAAAGGTGAAGCTTGTGAAACACAGGACCTTCACGTGGCCGGCCCCCCGATGAAGTCCGCGCTCATACGGCTGTACTCGAGATCCTGTCTCACGCGCCCCGGCCTGGCCAGCGCGGCGATTTCGCCCGTTTCGAACAGGTTGAACAGGTGGTCCTCGTCTCTGGCGACAAAACCTCTTCCGGCTTGCGAGGCGAGCTCGACCACATGCCCCGCCAGCGGTCCGGTCAGAACGAAGGCTCCGCCGGCCGCGGCTTCATAGGCGGTGAAGCAGAAGGTTTCGGGCCAGACAGACCAGACGACGGCGACGTCGATATCCAGCGCGCCGATCGCGGCGATCATCGGTTCCGGATCGGCCTCGCTGGGCGCGACGCGAGTGAAGGCCACGTCCGGCACCCTCGGGTCGGGCGAACGACCCAGATGATGGAAGTTGTACCGGGGATCGCCTTCGAAGCGTCGAACCAGCTCCGAGAAGACGGGCCACCCCTTGTGCAGCGTCGCCATGCCCGGAAAGGCGACACGCAGAGGGCCGGTGCGCGCCTTCTGGCGGCTTCCGGGCCGGGGGACCAGCCGGGCGTGCGGATGAACGCGGACCTCATGGCGGCCGGGAAACCGTTCCGCCCACAAGCCCGCCGCCGCGCTGGACGGAGCCAGGACCGTAACGTCCAGGACATCGAACAGCCTGGCGTGCTCGGCCAGGTGGATCGGGCGCCGCTGCCCGTAGGCGCAGAGTGTGCAGGCGTTGCTGAGCAAGTCCGGAGCGCCGCAATATTCCACGTCATTGCGCATCAGCGCGTAGTTCGCGCACAGGCTGGAGAAGTCGTGGAGCCAGACATAGGTTTCTGGAGCCTGCACAGCTGCCGCCAGCTGAAGAACGCCGTCGACCGAATGGCCGATCAGGCTGTGCACGGCGATGCTTGAAGGCCGCCCCCCGGACCATGCCGCCAGACTTGCCGCGACGTCCGCATAGCTGAAGCAGCCGATCGAGCGTCCATCCAGGTGCAGACGGACGAGAGGGGCTTCACGTTCGACCTCGATCGTCTGGCCCGGCGAGGCCGGATGAAGGTTCAGGTGTGTTCGTCCAGCTGCCTGGACCGCCTCGGATTCCAGCCGGATGCAAAGTTGAACGCCCCCCGGGATCGCTGTGTAGTCGTCGTGACTGAAGGTCAGATGGAGCCCGCCCGACGGTCCTGTTCGCTCGCCCGCCGACAAGAGCGCCTCATCCAGGGCGGCGACCGAATCCGGCCTGGGCCGTTCGGCCAGTCGGGAGCGAATCTGAATCCTTTCCTCGAAGGCGGGCCGTCCGATCAGAATATCGTAGCGGAGGCCATATTCGTGGTCGGTGGGTCGACCCTCCGCGCGTCCGTGACGGACGTAGTGGTCGAAAGGATCGGTCTGCAACACCGCCACGTCAGGGTGGAGATCGAGGTATTTGGCGACGGAGAAATCCGGCGTGGGATCGCGCTTCTCCCGCCAGCCGAAGGTCCGGAAGTGCAGCCACGGGTCGATACCCGATTCCGCAACGTCTTCATTCGTCGCCAAATAGAAATCAATATCGAATTCCGCCTCGACCAGATCGTCGGGCGAGGGTTGCGGCGCGTCGCTGGTCACCGCGACCCGGGGGCGAGAGCGGCCAGTCCGAATTTGGCGAGCCACATGAGCGCGCGGAAGTTCGTCGCTCGGGATCCGGGGACAGCGGCTAATAGGTTCCCCACCGTCTGTTCCTCGACGGAAAGCGAACGATGGATAGTCCGAATGGTTGCCGCTGGCAGCAGGGTGTCGTGCAGCCCGTAACGCGCAGGGGTCATTTCCAGAAGCACGTCGAGCGCCTTGCCGTTTGCATCGCGAACGGCGACGCGCCATTCCAGTCCCACGACCGCGGTGGGGTAGCCCGAAAACAGGCTGAAGGGGTCCGGTCTCATCGGCCAGGGCTGTGGCGGGTGGGAACCCGCCGATGCGCGGATCTCGCCAAGGCCTTCGACCATGTCGAAGTAGCGATCGAGGATTACTGGCCAGTCGAACTCCTGCGTCGCCCGGAGGCGACCCGCTTCGCCGAGACGGCGTCGCAATTCGGGAGCGCTCGCCAGCTCGACCACGCGCTGGATCAGCGCATCCGGATCGACCACGGTACTCAGCGAAACTCGCCCGATGTAGAAGTCGTAGGTGTCCTGTTCCAGCGCATGCCGCGCCGCGAGAACATTGCCCATGCCTTCAGGTGGGGCGAGGACCGGAATCCGGTACCCGTCGACACCGTCCCTCACGGTGTCCTTGTAGCCATTCCAGTCGCTGACCAGCACCGGCAGGCCGGCGGCCATACCCTCCAGCGGCGTGAGGCCGAACGTTTCCTGGATGTTGTCCGACAACGAAACGAAGACGTCGGATCCCCGCCAAGCGGCACGAAAACGGGCGTCGTCGCGACCATCGACGTAGATGAAGCGGGCGGACGGGGCCAATTCCGCGCGCGCGCGATCAAACGCCGCCGCGATCGCATCGTTGGGATAGACACCCGCCTCCACGACCGTGAGACGGCACCCCATGCGTTCGCACGCAGATTGCACCGCCTGGTAGAAGGGAATGGGATTGGCCTTGGCGTGGAACGTCAGACGCCCGGCGAACAGGAATGCGACTTCGTCGGGGTCCAGCCCCAGCAGTGCGCGCGCAGCCTTTCGGTCGTCCTCGGTGCTCAGAAATGCCGGAACGTCGATCCCCAGCGGAATCACGGGCAGCTGAATGGCGTTGAACCTGGTGGCTCCAGTGTGCTCCGCCATCCACTGCCGCATCTGCTCCTGCATGCGCGTCACGATTTCCAGCGCTGCGCTCGAAGTGCAGATGAGCGCGTCCCATTGCTGGAAGGGTGGAAGCACCATCTGCGAAATCTGGTCCATGGCGCCGGCCGAGGACAGTGTGTGGGTCACTCCGAACAGGCTGTAGGCCGCAGGTCCGCGCGTGTTTCGAGCCTTGGCCAGATCGTTCGAGGGCGGAGCCGGATAGTACAGCGCGCCCAATTGGGTCATGGCGGCGTCACCCGGCGCTTCACGCCAGCGAACAGATCCGGAATGGCCATTCGCGCGCAGTTGGGCCAGCATCTGCTCGCCGCCTTTTCGATCAGCGCCGAACGCGTGGATTTCGCCCGTCGACCAACGCCGGGCGACGCCGTTCATCAGCGCCTTCCCGGCGCTTTGGCGGCCCATGATCTTGCGCGTCGTCGTGTAGGCGTCGCCTGTATAGTAGAAGGCGAAGTTCGGGGAAGAACTCAGGGTCATCGTCGAGGCGCCACTCAGGTCAGCCGGCCTTGGGGGTCATGACGAACCACGGCGTCGGTCCGGCACGGAACTCCCACACCGCGATCAGATGATCCAGATGCCCGAGGTCCTGAAGCCACTGGGGCAGTTTCGGGACCTTGGGACCCTGCAGGTGGACGACGATGTCATGGGTGGCGCCGAAGCGCGCATGCATCCGGTCGACGATCCCCGGCTTGAACATCGGGTGGGTTTCCATGATGATTTTGAGCCTGTGCAGCGCCGGATAGAGCTCGGGGTTCATCAGGACGTCCTCGAACCCCTCCGCGTCGATGATGACCAGGGCGTCCTGGTCGACATAGCGTTCGAACATATCACCCGTGAACTCGCCGCTGATCGACACCCGATCCTCGACGCCATTGCGCCGCGCCAGATCCGCGCAGGCTTCCCGCGCCTTGGGATCGATGTCGAACGCATCGACGCGAATCTCGGGCATCATCCGGGCCAGGCCGACCGCATAGTAGCCCTCGGCGCAGCCGATATCTACGATGGTGCGAAGACCTGCGTTCTGGAATCGAGCGAGGTCAGCATGTAACTCGTCTTCATAACAGCCGAGCAGCCGCGGCAGAAGGCACCCCTCGGTCGCATAGTCGAGGTATTCCATCCCTTCGAAGGGCCCGGAATAGACGACCTTCCCGTGCAATTTGACGTAGGTGTTCACCAGCACTGTCGCCCGCCAACGCCCCATCAGGCGCAACAGTTCGTTCAGCGCCGGAATCGATTCGAGGTTCGGGTTGTTGAACCATCGCGCCCGCAGAATTTTGACGGTGTCAGAGGTGCTGGGCAAGACAGGCTCCCTCGCCGACGGTGTCATCGGCGAAAATTGGCTGGTGGCTCGATTGGCACGGCTTGCAGTCAGCGTCAAACCGTCGGGCTCGTGCTCGTCATCGCGCGAGCGAAGCAGCCACACGCTCATCGATCACGGCCATCGCAGCCAGATAATCGCGCCGGAAATCGTCCGTGATCCCGCACGCGCTCCCTTGCTCCAGATCGGCCCGCAGACCCAGAAGACCGCGCAGGAGAGCCCGCAGTTCCGGGAAGGCCGCAGCGCGCGCTTCGTAGGCTTTGGCCAGCCTGACGATCGCCCCGTCCGCGACTGCGTTCGACACATACCCGGCATCTATCGATCCGCGGATAAAAAGCTCCCACTCGAACAGGCCGGCCGAGAAGGCTGGATTGTCTCGACCCTCGGTGGCCTGTCCGCCGTGGCGACGGAACGCCGACAGGAAGTTGGCTATCCCTACCGTCGGCCCCACGTCGCAGGAGTTGAACAGCAGGCAGACATCGATCAGGTGCCGCACGGGCAGGCCCCGATAGAATCTCAGGCAGTCGGCCGAGGCGAACGCTGAACGCCGGATCAACATACTGCTGGGCTCCCCGACGGGGCTGTGCAGGGTCAGGATCGCCGACCTGACCAGCAGGCCTTCCTTGAGCTGGATCGACTTCGCGCCCGGGAAGATTTCGGGGGACAGCACGATTTTTCCCTTCGGATCGACGATGTGCCGTCGCGCGAACGCGAGCGGGGCCGCTGGATGTCGGGCCAGCGCATCGCGCATCTCGGCCAATGCGAACGGCATCAGGAAGTCGTCGTCATACAGGAACTTCAGGAAGTCATGTCTGGCGCTATTCCAGAGGTGCAGGCTGTTGGCGACGAGACCCTGCCTCGGCCCTTCGATAAGCCGGATGCGCGGATCGGAGAATTGGGCAACGACTTCCTTGACCGATCCATCCGGGCAATCATCGGAGATCAGCAGTTCATAGTCGCCGAAGGTCTGGGCGAGCACACTCGCCAGGCATTGCGACAACCAGGTCGCGCGAAAGGCCGGTACTGCGACCGTCACCGGAGCCAGGCTCATGCGGCGGATGCCACAGACCAGGGATGCGTCGACGCGCTGCGGTCGAGCCAGGCCAGAATCTCGCTGAGAGGGGGCTCGCGATAGCCGTCATAGGGCCGGCCGACACTGGAGGCCCAGCAGGGGTTTACGCCGGGCTCCACAAACAACACGTCTCCCCATTTCTGATGCAGGTCGAACAGTTCGTCACGATCCCAGCGCACCCGGTCGGGCGTGTCATTGAGCCCTCGGGACGGGGATTCGTGGTGCACCGCTTCGATGTCGGCGGCGTACACCACATCAAGACCGGCCGAGCGGATCTTGAGGCAGAAGTCGATGTCGTTGAAGCCGATGGCGAAACGGGGGTCAAACCCGCCCACCGCGTCGTAGGTGTGCCTGCGGCATCCGATGAATGCGCCCGTAACGGCCGAGGCCGCGTGGGTCGTTCTCCACCGGCCCAGTGGTCCGCCGTCCGCAGAAGCGGCGCCGACGCCCTCGTGAGCGGGCCCGTTCTCGTCCCGGCCGAAGACGATCCCGGCGTGCTGAATCGTCCCGTCGGGATACAACAAGCGCGCGCCGACCGCTCCGACCTCGGGTCGATCAAGATGTGTTCTCAGCCGATTGTCCCACCCTTCTGTCAGAAGCGAAACGTCGTCGTTCATGAACAGCAGAATGTCCGAGGCCCGGCCATCGACGCCGAGTGCGTTCAGGCGCGGCCAGTTGAAGGGTTCATCGACGGGCACGATTTCGACGCCCGGGATCAGAGCCAGACGAGCCGCCACCTGCCGGCTCTCCGGCGTCGGGCGGTTCTCGACGAGGACCACTCGCAGCAAGGCGGTCTTCGCCGCTTTGGAGAACAGGCTTTCGACGGCTTCTGCAAGGAGACGGGGCTGGTTCTGGGTCGGGATCACGGCCGTGATGACGCTGTCTCCCGCCGGAGAAACCGAGCCGCGAACGTCGTCGCCGACCGGCGGCGGATCCATCCCTTCGGCGGTGCTGGAGAGGATTCGCGGGAGATGGCCGATCCGGCCTTCCGCGGCGATCCGCTCGATCAATTTGCGACGTAGTTCGCACCCGGTCTGTTCGAGCGCCTGTCCAATCAGATCGCGGTGCGCGGCGGCGATCCAGAGCATGGCCGGAACTTTCGAAGGCGCTGCCGGCGGCCCCCGCTCGGGTGTGGGGAAAAGGCTCGGCGAATAGAAGGCCCGGCCCAGACGCCAGTCCTGACGGAAGCGGTCATGGTCGGCGTGGACGACTCCCGCCCCCGTGCGATGCCCGGCGAAGCAAAGCCAGGCGATCGACGTCGGGTCCAGTCGCGTCCCCGCCGACACGATGACGACTGGGCCGCCAGGATCGTTCGGGAGGACGGCGTCGGCCGTGGAATAGAAAGATATTCGGTCATCCATGGCGCTCGCCGCGGCCACCGAATGCTTCGCCAGGTCATCCCCGGGCGACGACAGCACGCACGCGACCCAGTCCCGGGTGGTCTGATCGGCCAGACTGTCCAGTGTAGTGCGCACCGCCCATGGGGGAAGCCCGCGAGCATCAACCACTACGGTACAGGTCGGCAGGTGCTCCTTGCCCGGGGGAGGGGCTGTGACGGGACAGGTCGCCCTGAATCTGTTCCAGGCTGAGACGGGAAAGATCGAAGCTTGCGACAAGGCTCTGTGAGCGGCCACGGCTTCGCGGGCAGCGGAGGCACCGAGCGACATGGCCTGCTCAGCCGCGCGACGGTCGAACTGATTTTCCGGCAGTCGATCGCGGGCTCCA
Source organism: Brevundimonas sp. TWP3-1-2b1 (assembly GCF_049896165.1). Taxonomy (NCBI): domain Bacteria; kingdom Pseudomonadati; phylum Pseudomonadota; class Alphaproteobacteria; order Caulobacterales; family Caulobacteraceae; genus Brevundimonas; species Brevundimonas sp. TWP3-1-2b1. The sequence goes on from NZ_JAFCTT010000004.1 coordinate 210,404, forward strand.
AGTCGGATCATCGCATCGCGCGCATCTATCGTTCCAGGCGCCACCTCCAGGCAGGCGGCGTAGGCATCCACCGCTCGCTCGGTTCGACCCAGATCCACGAGGCTGTGACCGAGATAAAGGTAGCCTTCCACAGTTGAACCAGGCTCGATTGCGGCCGCCTGATAGGCTTCGACCGCGGCTTCGCGATCCCCTGATTCCTTCAGCGCGTGACCCAACTGCAAACTAAGCGCGCCGTTGGGCTTGTTGGCGTCTATCGCGGATTTATAGGCTTTAGCGGCGGCTTTCCAGTCGCCGCATGAGCGGGCCCGGTCTCCAGTCGTTTGAAGGCGACCGGCGCGTTGAGCCGGCGTGGCGAGCGCGGTGCGCCTCTGCTTCCGCCATTTCAGAAACGCAGCCCACGGGTTCATGAGGCTTCCTGGCCCGTCATCAGATCGCGGAAGGCGATACTTGCAGGACAGCCACGAACTCGCTGCGGCCATGGGGCGTATCATAGACCCTAAGAGGCCGCATCCGCGAGAGGCCGCTGGCTGCCACGCCTTGCATCAGTTCCCGGAAGCTCATCGGCGTGAAATGCCAGGCATGCACGTCGATATAGTCATCGCCAGCGGCGGCGAGCTTTTCCAACGCCACGCCCAGCCGCCCATCGTCGCCCAGAGGACGCGGGCCATGCTCGCCGCGCCAGTGCGCGGCAGGGTCGTTGTGACAGGTTAGGGCGATGTGTTCGATCACGTGGCGCGGGGCGTGTCGCGCACGCCTTTCGACATAGGCCTCGAGAACATCGGCGATGGTAGTTTCAGCCAAGAAGTGATCGAAGCAAAAGCGGCGATCCGGAATCAGCATGGCGTAGACGCCCTCCGGTGCCAAGGCCGCGGCCGCGTCGTTGAGGTGCCGGATCGGGTCGGGCTGGTGCTCGAAATTATGGCTGCTGAAGATCACGTCGAACGCCGCGCCAGCCGCCTCGCCCAGGCCGTTGTGGTAATGGATCTCTTCAGGACATCCCGACGGATCGAGACCGATCTCCCGCGCGCGCGCACCGAGTTCTTCAGCGGTCAGGACATCAAGATATCTGACGTGCGGTCCGCGAAACACCGGCTGGCAGAACGGGCCGATTTCAAGCATCGAAGCCGGGGTCCCGATGCGCGCGATCAGGCCCTCGCGGGTTGAGTCGTCCGAAGCCGTCCGGCCCTCGGTCCGGCCATAGGCATCGAAATGGGCGCCCAGCGCGGCGTCATCATAGTACGCCAGGTCGGCATAGAGGCGCCGCATGAGGACCGGATCGACTTCAGGAGACAACTGGGCAGCTACGGACATGACCTCTATTGGCGCCTAGAGGTCGGCTTTCGCAAGGCGCCAAGGCATCGGAGCTCGCGGTGGGTTGGCCAATGCGAAATCATCTCGTTTGTCGCTGAGGTTCGGCGACCAGAATGGATCGGCGCTGAGCGTCGTTCCCCAACGTTCCCGCATCAAGGCCCCCTCGGCCTCGAGTCTCAACGCCTTTTCACCGTTGTCATCCGATCCGCGCGTCTTCGATTCCTTGTGTACAAGAAGCACTTCCGGATCGCCGACGATCTTGAAGCCCGCCTGACGGACCTTCAGGCACAGGTCCACGTCGTTGTAGGCGACGCGCAGGCCTTCATCGAACCCGCCGACCGCATCGAACACGCTGCGCTTGACGAACATGCAGGCCGCAGTGACCGCCGAGAACTGCTGCGCCAGGCGCGCCTTGCCGAAATAGCCGGGGTCATCCGCCCCAAGACCCTGATGGGGAGCTCCCGCCACGCCGTGAGCCCCCATCCCGGCGGCCAGCCCGAAATGTTGAAGCGTCTTGTCGGGATAAAGCAGGCGAGCCCCGACCATACCGACGTCTTCGAGCAGCAGAAGGGTGCGCGCCCGGGCGACCCAGTTCCTGTTCACGACCTCGGTGTCGTTGTTGAGGAAGCACAGGATGTCGCCGGTCGTGTGCTGGACGGCGAAATTGTTGATGGCCGAGAAGTTGAACTCTTCCGGGTAGCTGATGACGGTTGCAATCCGGCCGCGCTGAAGCGCCTCGAAATACTTGAGGGTCGCCGGCTGATCCGATCCATTGTCGACGACGATGATCTCGACGTTCTCGGGCGGGTTCTTGATGACCGAGTCGATGCAGGCCTTGAGATCGTCCAGACCGTCGCGGGTCGGGATGATGATCGAGACCTTCTGGGTCGGCTCACGGGTGTTGCTGATCGCGCTGAGGCCCGGCGCGATGCCCTCGATCGAACGCAACGGCGTCGCCGTCCGCTCGAAGTGGCCGTTGATCGATCGCTGGGCCGCTGTGATCGCATAGCCTTTCTGGTCCGCCGATACGGCGGTCGAACCGGGGATCGCACGCCAGTGATAGAGGACATGAGGGATGTGCAGGATGGTGTCCTCGCCCGCAATCTCCATCGCGCGGATCAACAGGTCGTAGTCCTGGCTGCCCTCGAAACCGATCCGGAAGCCGCCGATCTGCTGAAGCAGGGCGCGCTCATAGACGCCCAGATGGCTGACCATGTTGTGCCCGTAGAGCAGGAAGCGGTCGAAATCGCCCTTGAAGTAGGGCGAGAAGCGGACGCCATCGATGGTGATCTTGTCCTCGTCCGAGAACACGATCCGCGCCTGCGGATTCTGGTTCAGATAGTAGGCGACGATGAACAGGCAGTAGTCCGGAATCAGGTCGTCGTGGTCGACCAGAACGATATAGTCGCCGGTCGCCAGGGCCATCGCGGAGTTGCTGGCGGCCGAGATGTGACCGTTGATCTCGCGCCGCATGTATTTGACGCGGCTGTCCTGCTTTGCGTAGCGGCGCAAAATGTCGCCGACCTCGGCGCTGGTCGAACGATCGTCCGCGATGCAGATCTCGAAGTCCGGATAGGTCTGGTTCAGCATCGAGTCGATGCACTCCACCAGAAGCTCCGGCGGCGTGTTGTAGACCGGCATGACGAACGAGAAGGTGGGCCTGCGCTCGAAGGCTTGGGTCATCTCCTCGATACGGTCGTAGTCGGCGGGGCGTGGCGAGATGAAGCGCTTCAGCCAGAACTCGTAGTCGAAATCGCGATCCGGCTTCCCGGGCGCCAGGAGTTTGGTCACCTGTACGGCCGAGGCGAGATCGAGGTGGTCGGTGTGCAGCATGTCGAACGCGCGGTTCATGTCGTCTTCGACATCCATGTCCGCCGGGTAGGTCGATCGCACGATGTCCCTGGCCGTCTCCGGCGAGACGTTCGGGCGGAACGCGATGCGTGTCAGGCGCATCATGTTGCACTTGTCGTCGGGGTCCCAACGGAAGCGCTTGATCTTGTCCGGTGCAGCCAGGAACAGCGTCGTCGACGACGGCTCGTCCATCTTGCCCTGCTGGCCGAGGTGGAATTTGAGCTCCTCGCTGTAGCCGGACCCGTAGTCGACATAAAGCTGCCCTGACAGGGGGCGCTGGTCCACAAGGCCGGAGACGGTGATCGACAGTTCGGCGAGGCATCCGCGTGATTCCCTGCTCGGTGCAGGCGCCAGTTCGATCCAGGGATCGTCCGACGTCAGGCCGAACCGATCAGCGCCGGCCGGCACGACGTGGCTCGAACGCAGGTTGATAAGCCCGTCGCATCGGTCCGCGATCGCGGCGCCGGATCGGGTCTCGATGTCGTGTCGCCGCTCTGGCGACAGGTACTGCGCCATTTCCGGCGCCGCCAGTTCGACCATGACGCTGTCCTGCCAGTCGGCTCTCAGCGCCCGCTCGTAGAGCCCGTGCGCCGCCGCCCAGTCATGGCGCATCTTCTTCAGGTGAGCGTAGTTGATCAGAAGATCGACATCCCGCGGCTTCTGGCCCAGGGCCCTGTCATAGGCCGCATCGGCCTCGACCAGTCGACCGGACTCCTTGAGCATGTGTCCGAGCTGGACACGGATGCCGAAATCCCTGGGCGCGGCCTTCAGATATGCTGAGTAGTGATCGGAGGCCTTCTTCCAGGCCTTTTCGTCGCGCGCTTCGTCGCCGCGCGTTCGCTCTTGCAGGGCCTCGTCCGGAATCGGACGTCCAGCTCCACCGACGGCCCGAAGCATCCGTCGCAGTTGTCGTTTCATGTATTCGCCCGCCCTTGGCCTCATCAGCCCGCTGATCGCAATAAAGCCACACAACGAAAGCGCAAGCGCTGCTCTCTGACTAGAACACATTCACAGCTGAGGAGGGAAAAGGTTTCACGAACTGCGGGTTGCCAATAGTCCTGACCCTAGGATAGGTCCGCTGCCGGGGCCGCAACGATGAGGTCGATGCCGATGATGATCGAGGAGGCCACGTGTCCAAGGACGTGAAACTGATCGAAGTCCGTCGCTTCGGCGACGCCCGCGGCTGGTTCTCCGAGACCTATGCGGAAGCGAAGTACGCTGCGATGGGGGTCGATGTCCGCTTTGTGCAGGACAACCAGTCCTATTCGGCGTTGAGCGGGACGATCCGAGGCATCCACTTCCAGACCCCGCCGCACGCCCAGGCCAAACTGGTTCGCTGCGTCCGCGGCAGTATCGTCGACTACGCTGTGGACCTTCGCAAAGGCTCGCCCACCTATGGTCAGGTCGCCTACGCCGAGCTTTCCGCCGAGAACGGCCGGCAACTGTTTGTCCCGGTCGGCTTCGGCCACGCCTTCGTGACGCTCGAACTCGACACCGAGGTCGCCTACAAAGTGTCCGCCGTCTATGCGGGCGACTGCGACGGCGGTGTCGCCTGGGACTGCCCGGAGATCGGCATCGACTGGCCCCTGCCCGAGACCGGTCCTGTGCTCTCGGCCAAGGACAAGGTATTGTCGCGCCTTGCCGATTTCGACAGCCCCTTCGTTTATGACGGCGTTCCGATGGCGGCCACGGGCGATCTGGGCTAGTTCGCGCCTCAGGAGACTTTTTTCATGCGCATTCTGGTCACCGGCGGTGCCGGCTTCATTGGCTCGGCCCTGGTCCGTCGCCTGATCCGCGACACCGACCACGAGGTCCTGGTGTTCGACAAGCTGACCTATGCCGGTCTGCTGAGCTCGCTTGAGCCGGCCTCGGCGAGCAATCGCTACGGCTTCGTTCAGGCGGACATCTGCGATCCCGCTGCGGTCGCTGCCGCCCTCGCCGACTTCAAGCCGCAGGTCATCGCCCACTTGGCGGCGGAGAGCCATGTCGACCGCTCGATCGACGGGCCGGGCGAGTTCGTCCAGACCAATGTCGTCGGCACCTTCAACATGCTGCAGCAGGCGCTGGGCTACTGGCGCGCACTGAACGACGCTGAAAAGGCCGCCTTCCGCTTCCATCATATCTCGACCGACGAGGTGTTCGGCTCGCTGGGCGAGACCGGCCTGTTCTCGGAGACGACCCCCTACGATCCGCGCTCGCCCTATTCGGCGTCCAAGGCGGCGTCGGATCACCTGGTCAGCGCCTGGGGCCACACCTATGGCCTACCGGTCGTGATGACCAACTGCTCGAACAACTACGGCCCCTATCACTTCCCCGAGAAGCTGATCCCGCTGATCATCATCCGCGCACTGAATGGAGAACCCCTGCCGGTCTACGGCGACGGCTCCAACGTGCGCGACTGGCTGTTCGTGGACGATCACGCCCGTGCGCTGCAGGCAGTGTTTGAACGCGGCCGTCCGGGTCAGACCTACAATGTCGGCGGCAATGCCGAGCGGCGGAACATCGATGTGGTCAGGGCGATCTGCGCCACCCTGGACGCGCTTCAGCCACGGGCGGACGGCAAGCCCTATGCCGAGCAGATCACCTTCGTTACCGATCGTCCGGGTCACGACGCCCGCTACGCCATTGACGCGACCAAGATCCGCGACGAGCTGGGCTGGACCCCCTCGGTGACCTTCGAGGAAGGCATCCAGCACACGGTGCGCTGGTATCTGGACAACCGGTCCTGGTGGCAGGCGATCCTGGACGGCCGTTACAAGACGGAACGCCTAGGCGTCGCCAATGGCTGAGGACGCCCCCCACGAGACCTGGGACATCCTGGTGACCGGCGGGGCGGGGCAGGTGGGGCTGGAGCTGGCCCGTGCCGGCTGGCCGGGCCACGTTCGTCTCCACATGCCGACTCGGGATGAACTGGACCTCGGTGACACCGACGCGGTGCGCGCCCTGTTCGCGGAGACGCCGTTCAAGGCGGTCATCAACTCGGGTGCCTATACGGCCGTGGACAGGGCAGAGACCGAGGTGGCCGCCGCCTTTGCCGCCAATGCCATGGGGCCGGCCGTCTTGGCCGAGGTCACCCGGGCGGCGGGCATCCCGCTGGTGCAGGTCTCGACCGACTACGTTTTCGACGGCTCGGGCGAGCAGGACTATGTCGAGAGCGATCCCGTCGGGCCCTTGGGCGTCTACGGCGCCTCCAAACTGGCCGGCGAGGTTGCGGTCCTGACCGGCAATCCGCGCTCTGTGGTCCTGCGCACGGCCTGGGTGCTGAGCCCGTTCCGCGCTAACTTCCTCAAGACCATGCTGCGGCTCGCCGCCGGCCGGCCCGCCCTGCGCGTCGTCGCCGACCAGACGGGCTGCCCGACCTCGGCCAAGGACATCGCCGAGACCCTGGTCGCCCTCACGATGAAGATAATCGCGGATCCGCAGGCGCCGACCGGCGTCTATCATTTCGTCAACGCCGGCTCGACCAGCTGGGCCGGACTGGCGCGCGAGATCTTCGCGCAGAGCGCCGTCCACGGCGGCCCCACGGCCGAGGTCGAGGGCATCTCCACCGCCGCGTACCCGACGCCCGCGCGCCGGCCCTCGAATTCGCGGCTGTCGACGTTCAAGATCACCCGCGACTATGGGGTTACGCCCCGACCCTGGCAGGACGCCGTGGCCGAAATCGTCGCCGAACTGCATCAGGAGACGACCACGTGAAGGGCATCATCCTCGCCGGCGGATCGGGCACGCGCCTGCATCCCATGACGCTTGTCACGTCCAAGCAGCTCATGCCGATCTACGACAAGCCGATGATCTACTATCCGCTGTCGACCCTGATGCTGGCCGGCATCCGCGAGGTGCTGATCATCTCGACGCCGCGCGACACCCCCTCGTTCCAGGCCCTGCTGGGCGACGGATCGAAATGGGGCATGGACATCCAGTATGCAGTCCAGCCCAGCCCGGACGGCCTGGCCCAAGCCTATATCATCGGCGCGGACTTCGTCGCCGGCGGGCCGTCGTCGCTGATCCTCGGCGACAACATCTTCTACGGCCACGGCATCAACGACCTGTTCAAGAGCGCGATGACGCGTCCAGACGGGGCGACGGTCTTTGCCTATCACGTCAACGATCCGGAGCGGTACGGCGTGGTCGAGTTCGACGCCGACATGCGGGCCCTGTCGATCGAGGAGAAGCCGCCGGTTCCAAAGTCGCCTTGGGCGGTCACGGGCCTGTATTTCTACGACGAGCAGGTGGTCGACATCGCCGCCAACCTCAAGCCGTCGCCGCGCGGCGAGCTTGAGATCACCGACGTAAACCGCGAATACCTGAACCGCGGTCAGCTGTCGGTCGAGATCATGGGCCGCGGCTTCGCCTGGCTGGACACGGGCACGCCCGACAGCCTGATTGAGGCCGCCGAGTTCGTACGCACGCTGGAGAAACGTCAGGGCTTCAAGATCGCCTGCCCCGAAGAGATCGCCTTCGATCAGGGCTTCATCGACACGGCACAGCTGGAGTCGATCGTGAAGGCCCTCGGCAAGAGCGACTACGGGCGATATCTCCGCACGACGGTACTCGAACGGACGTGACCGGTCTTGCGGCGGGCCGGGACGTCCAGGCGGTCGTGGCCTCCCGGACGGCGCTCGAGGTCGATACCCCTGGCTTGAAGGTTTTCCGGAAGATGTTCCCGCGCGACGGTTTTCAAGCGGCCGGGGCGCGCCTAAAGAGCAGGCCCCTACATGAGCTGGCTGTGACCGATGCGTCTGCTTAAGGATTTGAGATTGCAAAAGCCGCAGCCTGCCGAGCTCAACCTGATCGGCCTCAACGAGCTGCTGCGCATGGATCGGTGGGTCCTGGAGCGTCGCAGTCGCGCATTGGTCCAGACCGCGTTCCTCGGCAACCAGCTTACGCTCTGTCGCGTGCTCGGTCGCTACAAGCTCTATGTTCCCACGACTGACGTTGGCTTTGGCGCTCACGTCATGATGGACGGCCTCTGGGAGAGCTGGCTGACCGTCTTCATGGCCTCTCGCATCAAGCCCGGAATGCGCGTCGTCGATGCTGGCGCGAACCACGGCTACTATACCGTTTTCTTTGCCGATCTCGTCGGACCCGAGGGGCGGGTGGCGGCCGTCGAGCCGAGCCCGCGAACGGCCTCCCTCCTGCGTCAAACCGTGATCGTCAACGGGTTCGACAGCCGGGTGTCGGTGTTCGAGAACGCTCTTGTTGCAACTGACGGGGAAACGCTCGTTTTCCACACGCCAAGCAGCGAACCGAAGAATGCGCGGGTCGTGACTTCTGACCATGCGGGTCATCTCGACATGGTAGAAGTGACCGGCGCCCGGCTCGATACCTTGATCGCCGATTGGCCCCGGGTGGATTTCATCAAGGTCGATGTCGAAGGCGCCGAGGAAGCGGCGCTGTCCGGAGCCTGGGGGGTTATCGAGCGTGACCGGCCCGAGCTGCTGCTGGAGTTCAACGGCTTGCGATGCCAGGATCCGGCCGGTCTTCTGGATCGGTTGGAAGCGCTCTATGGCCCGGCGCGCACAGTCGGCTTTGACAGCGCCTTGCACGCCGTTTCTCGCGAAGCTCTTCTGTCTCCCGACGACGAGGAAGACCAGATTCTCTACTTCACGCCGCGTTAGCCTGGCGCTTCCCGCCATAGGTCAAAGTCGCGCCGAGGAAATGCATCCGGCCGTCGAAGGCTCCCTCCATCAGCCAGAACCGCACTTCGCCATAGTCGGTGTTTGGCCAGTAGTGGTGCAGCTCGACTTCGTATACGCCGGCATGGGGCGCCTGGATCGATTGCGTCGCGAAATCGGCCGAAGTGCCCCAGTCAACGCGAAACTCGTGATTGGCCGCGACCTTGTCGACGAGGAACCGCACGCGGACGCTCCAGTGCCCGGCGGGCAGGCCCAGGTAGGGTCCGTAGACCAGAATTCGCGGCCGCCCGGTGATGTCGAGTTCGCCGATATTTTCGGAACGCCGGGATGCGGGATCATCGTAGCGGAAGATCCGTTCGGACCATACGGCCTCCCGACCCGCCACGGGCGGCGAAGCATAGAGTTCGAGGGCCGTTCTGACCGCGGGACGGACGATCTCCACATCCTTCGGCATCGGCGGCACGATCGCCAGGCCCAGGGCCAGCGGAATGGGTTTGCCTCGGAATTCCGCGATCTCGCGACCAAGGATCATCCGGGTACTCCTCGGCTCCTGTGCAGCCGCGCGGGCCAGGAGGATGGAGGCGTGGGACACGCTGTGCGGAGCCGGGATGCCGAACTTCTCGCTGATCGCCTCCGGCGCCGTCTCAGGCCTCGGGATGATGACGACGGTCGGCGTGCGGCCGAAGGAAGCCACCACATCGCAATCCGCGGTCAGCCAGACCTCACCCGCCGGATTGTCCGTGCTGCCTGGAACCTCGCGTTCGGAATCGCGGAGCACCATCCCGGCGGCCACGACGCTGCTCTGGATCGCCTCGCGCCAGGCTGCGTCGTCGGCGGAAGGCGTCAGGACCAGCCAGAAAGGTGCCGCCGCTGCAGACATCACGCAGCCCGCAGCCAGGTGTAGACTTCCACGGCCTCATTGATGTCGTCGAACATCTTGGCCTTGCCGCTCTCGATGATCAGGCCTCGCGTGCAGTGAGACGCCACAAGATGGGTATCGTGAGAAGCCATCATGAACGCGCGGTCTCCGCGATGCTGGAAGAGCTCTTCCTGACACTTCTGCTGGAAGCGCGCGTCACCAACAGCGACCAGCTCGTCGATCAGATAGCATTCGAACTCGATAGCCAGGGACAGGCCGAACGCGAGACGAGCCCGCATGCCTGACGAGTAGTATTTGACAGGCAATTTCAACGCGGATCCCAACTCCGCGAAGTCATCGACCCGTGCCAGTACGTCGGCGAAATCCCGATCGTAGATCCGGGCCAGAAAACGGATGTTGTCGAGGCCGGTCAGGCTGCCCTGGAAGCCGCCGCCGAACCCGATAGGCCAGGACGCAGACATGCGCCAGTCGATACGGCCCTCATCGTGGGGCAGGATGCCGCCCAGCATTTTGATGAGCGTGGATTTTCCCTGTCCGTTCCGCCCCAGGATCGCCAACCGCCCGCCACGCCCCAGCGAGAAGCTGAGTTCTCCGAACAGGGGTTTCTTCGCGCCATGAAACGTCTTGCCAAGGCGTTGGACACTCAGGCCGACAGGATCGGCTGTGACCATCTCCATCAGTCTTGCCCATGCTCGCGGACGCCGGCGTAGATGAGCCAACCCACGCCATAGATGAGCAGGGAAGACGCAAAGACCGTCAGGATAGCCAGCCACCGACGGGGTTCGGACGGCTCGTCAGGCAGGCTCGGCGCGACCACACGATCAAGGTACAATGTTTGGCGGCGCGCTTCCTGCTGGGCCGAGATCAAGGAGGCCGTGGCCTGGGTCAACTCGCGGTCTGCGAGTTCACGCGCCAGAGCAAGATCCTCGTAGATGCTGATCTTGGGAGCCAGCGAACCAGCCGCGCCCGCGACCTTGGCCCGTTCCGCTGCGATCTGCCGTTCGTAAGAGGCGATGCGGCCGTCGAACACGGGCAATTGCGGGCTATTTGGCGCCTCGGTTGCGATCTGGGACCTATCGGCGCGCAGAGTGGCGACCTGGGCCATCAGTCCGCCGATGAGCTCCGACGATTCCCTGGCTGCTATCGTCGGATCAATGAACTGCTCGCGGTTGCGGAAGGCGGTGAGCTGCTGCTGCGCGCCGGAAAGGCGGGCGCGCGCTTCGTCTCGCGATTGGGTTGCCTGGGCGACGGCGTCGGCCAACGAGCGCTCGTTCATCCGGTTCACCAACTGCTCGCCGCCGGAAAGCATCGCCTCAGTCAGAGCTTGTGCGTCACGCGCCTTGAACGCCTCGACGCGGACCGTCGAGATCCCCGTTGTTGAGTCGTAGCCGACGACCACGAAGCGCTGGAAACCCTTGTAGAGACCTTCCGACGTGCGGGATTCCCACGGACGCGGGAAGCGCGAGAATGCGTCTGCGCCCGAGGGCGCCAGCATCGCCGCGATGTCATATCGACGCGAGAGTTCACGCAGGCTGTCTCGTGAGGTGATGTACTGGTGGACCGCGAACGCATCGGTCTGTGCGGGCGCGATCCCGACACCCTGAAGCGCGACTCCCAGACTCGATGGCACGCTCTGACCGGCGGATCGGACGATGAATTGTGTCTCCGAAACATACCGGGGGGTGGCGATAACGAGGTAGTAGATCGCGGCCAGCAGTGTCGGCAGCACGATGACCAGCAGCGGCGCGATCGGAATCCGGCGCCACCATACCGGCAGCGTCCGTTCGAACGTCAGTACCTTCGGGATCGGCCCGATGTAGTTGAGTTTCGAATCCGTCATTTCTGATCCATATTTTCGGGCGCGTTCGATGACATTAGCTAGTCCAGAACGACCCGGTTCTTAGCGTCTGCCAATAGCAGCAACCCGGCGCCGATCAACACGGCTCCGAAGCCGATGGCGTAGATCGGGTGGTAGTAGGTGGGCACGAACTCGCCGAACACTCCACCGCGGATCATCTCGATCCCGTGCGGCAGTGGAATGAGAAGGAAGGGCTCGCGATAGCGCTCGGGCAGCCACGAGACCATGAAGAAGGCGCCAGAGAGCGGAACCATGGCGTAGGTCAGGACCGGCACCAGCCGCTCCATCAATTCGAACCTGAGCGAGAGGGCCGCCAGGGTTAGCGACAGACCGAAACCGACCCATCCCACCATCAACCAGCCCGAATAGAGAAGCAGCCAATCTTTCGGCAGCTCCACCTGGCGCAGAGCGAGCAGGACGACATAGACCACGATGAACGCGGCGGTGCCACCGCCGAACTCCATCAAATTTCTGGCGAGGAACAGGTGAAGGATCTTCACCTGACGGTGGTGCAGCAGGCCGACGTTGCCTTGGATCGCACCCATGCTGAAGCTGATCATGTGGCGATACATCAGCAGCGCCATGTAGCCCGTCATCGTCAGAGGACCCACGCGTATGCCGTGTTCATAGGCTGGCTTGATGAGTGTCCACATGATCAGGACGCCGATGCAAAACAGCAACGGCTCCCCGATGACCCAGACGAAGCCCAGGCCCTCGCGACCGAAACGGGTGGTGAGCTCGCGCATCGTCAATGCGCCAACGATGCGGAAGTGATGGCCGAGAAAACGCGCGATCATTCGATCAATTCAACTAGGTGGACGCTGAGATGCTGCGCATTCGCGGCGATGGTCGCCAGGTCGTGAAGCCCCGCGAGCGCGCTGGATACCGCTGTGCCGACCATAACGCCGCCGCATCCCGACGCAAGGGTCGAGGCGCCGTAGATCGTTGATCCAGACGCCGACGACGCCGTCTACGGGGCGATGACACCGAAATCTGTCTGGGCGCTCTCGAAGTCCGGCGGCCGGCCGATGTCGAGCCAGTACTCGTGGATCGGATAGGCGCCGACCATCTCTCCGTCCGAGGCCAGGCCGGCGAGCAGCTCGGGCATGTCATAGGGACCCTGCGCCGGAATCCGCGACAGGACCGATCCCTCCAGACAATAGACGCCGGCGTTGGCCAGCCAGCGGAAGGTCGGTTTTTCGCGCAGGGCCGTCATCCGCACGCCGTCCACCTCGGCCACGCCGTGCGGGGCCTGGAACTGGTGTTCGCGCAGGCACAGGGTGGCCAGGGCGCCGTGCTCCTCGTGGAAGTCGATCAGGCCGCCGAAGGCCATCCGCGTCAGGACGTCGCCGTTCATGACCAGCATCGGGCTGGTCACGGGATCGCGCACCAGAGACAGGGCGCCGGCAGTGCCGCGCGGGTGGTCCTCGCGCAGGTACTCGATCTCGACGCCCATCGAGGCACCGTCGCCGAAATGATCCTCGATCATCTCGGCAAGGTAGTTCACGGCGAGCCGGAAGCGGCCGAACCCCTGGGCTCTCAGCCGTTCGATGATCGTCTCGAGCAGGGGGCGTCCGGCCACCTTCAGCATCGGCTTGGGGCAGGTCTGGGTCAGGGGCGCGAGACGAACACCCCGACCTCCGGCCATGATGACCACCAGATTGTCCCGGGGGCGCGGCGTGCCGACCGTGTCGGGATAGAGGCCGACAACCCGCCCGGCACGGTCCAGCAGGGGCGCCAGGGTGACGCCGCGCTCTTCCAGCCGCTGCAGGGCCACGATGTCGGAACCGTCGATCTGAAGTGAGACCGGCGCTGTGTTCATGACCTCGCGGATCGGAGCGTCCATCGGCAGGCGACGGAGCAGACCGCGCCGGATGTCGCCGTCGGTCACGCTGCCCAGAAGACGGCGATCCTCGTCGACGACGACGATCAGCTTGCGACGGACTGCATCCAGCCGGGCGATGGCGTCGAGCAGGGGGGCGTCGGGCCCCAGCAGGTTCCCGGCGATGTCGCCCGCGGGGGTCACACCGCATACTCCGCGGGACGATAGAGCGCCGGATTGTCGCGGATGAAGGCGACCGTCCGGGCCAGACCTTCCTCGACCGAGATAGAGGGCGTCCAGCCCAGCCGTTCCTTCGCCAGGGAGGCGTCGGCGTGCAGGCGTTCGACCTCGCTGGCGGCGGGCCGCATGCGCTGCGGATCGGCCTCGACCTCGACCGGCAGGCCGGCGGCGGCGGCGATCATGGCGGGCAGGTCGCCGATGGCGATCTCGCGGCCACCGCCCGTATGGACAGTCAGACCCTCGATCCCCGGCAGGGCCGCGGCCCTGAGGAAGGCATCGACGGTATCGTCGACGAAGACGAAGTCGCGCGTCGGCCGGGTGTCGCCCAGGCGGACCGGTCGTCCGGCCAGCAACTGGACCGCGATCGCGGGGATGACCGCGCGCGCGCTCTGGCGAGGGCCGAAGGTGTTGAACGGCCGCAGGGTCACGACCGGCGTTCCGAACGAGCGATGGTAGCTCTCGGCCAGCTTGTCGGCCGCGATCTTGGAGGCGGAGTAGGGCGACTGGCCAACCAGCGGGTGGGCCTCCGTCATCGGGACGAACTGGGCTGAGCCGTAGACCTCGCTGGTCGAGGTGTGGATCAGGCGGGCGACGCCCAGTTCGCGCACAGTCTGCAGCACGTTCAGCGTGCCGAGGATGTTGGTGCGGACGTAGCTCTCGGGCGCGAGGTAGGAATAGGGAATGGCGATCAAGGCGCCGAGGTGAAAGACGATCTCGCGGTCGCGGACGGCGTCAAGCACGCTGTCGCGATCGGCGAGGTCGCCCCGTCGGACGTCGATCTCGCCCCGGATCGGCGAACGGTCCAGCCAGCCGGCGTCGCCGTCCGAGGTGTAGCGGACCAGGACGCGGACCTCGGCCCCGATTTCCACCAGCCGTTCGCATAGCCGGCTGCCGATGAAGCCGCCCGCTCCGGTGACCAGGACCTGTCGGCCCCTCAGGGCGCCAATGACCGCTTCGACGTTCACGAAAGACCCGCCGTCCGCAAGGACGCCATCCGGCGGCGTGATTGCGCCCGGACCGTCCGAATCATAGTCTAAAGGACAGCTACTGGCGCGTCACGGAGACGGACATGATCGGCGAGGGCGCATCCGCCGGACGGGTTCTGGGGCTTGTTCCCGCGCGCGCCGGATCGCAGGGTCTGCCGGGCAAGAACGTCCGTCCGCTGGCCGGCCGGCCGATGGTGGCCTGGACGCTCGAGGCCTGTCGCGAATCGCGCGTACTGGACCAGGTCGTGGTCTCCACCGACGATGAGGCCGTGGCCGCCGTCGCGGCCGAAATGGGATTCCCGCCGCCGTTCCGCCGCCCGGACAGCCTGTCGGGACCGCAGGCCTCGGTCATCGACGCCGTGGCGCATGCGCTGGAGACGGTGGGCGGGTCCTGGGACTATGTCGTGCTGCTGCAACCGACCTCGCCGCTTCGCCTTGGCGCCGACATTGATGCGGCGGTCGAGCTCTGCCACGCCAGCGGAGCGTCTGCGGTGATCGGCGTCTCGCCGGTGTTGAAACCCCAGACCTTCTACGGACGGGTGACCGAAGGCCGCCTCTTCTGTCCGGACGCACCGCGACCCGACGAGCCGGTGGTGGTCAACGGCGCGGTCTATGTCGGACGGCCGGACTCGCTGTTGGAGCGGCGCACCTTCGTCGGTCCGGACACCCTGGCGCATCTGATGCCGCCCGAGCGGGGCTGGGACGTAGACACGGCTTTCGACTTCGCCGTCTGCGAGGCGCTGTGGCCCCATGTGCGGGGCGAGGCGGCCGGGCCGTTGGACAGCGTAAGGCGCTAGGTCCAGTCGAGGTCGACGAAGGGCTTCCTCGCCAACCCCTTCAGGTCCGTCGCTTCCAGAATCGAGACGATCCGTTCTCCGGCGTGGCCGTCGCCGAACAGGGCGGGCTGGCTTCGCGCCATGGACTGGAAGGCGGGCGACAGGGCGCGGGCGATCGCCTCGGCTATGGCTTCAGCCTCGAGCGGACAGTCGATGACGCCCGGCGTGCGCAGCCGTCCGGCCTGGCGGTCGCCCACGTTGACGACCGGAACGCCTGCGGCCGGCGCCTCCATCATGCCGCTCGACGAGTTGCCGATGACGGCGGCGCAGGCGGTCAGGGCCGCGACATAGCCGCGCGCGCCCAGCGATTCAGCGATTCGGATCCGGCCGGGGCGGACGGCGGCGAAGGCGGAGATCGCCCCCCGAATCGCCTCCGCGCCTGCGTCGGCGTTGGGCAGGGTGATCAGGATGACGCGATCCTCGACCCCGGCGAGGCCGCCCAGGAAGGCCTCGATCTGTCTTGCGGGCGACAGGGCTCCGAGAGTCTCCGGGTGGAAGGTCGCGAGAAGGAAGCCGGACGGCAGGTCCAGCCCGGTCACGGCGGAGGCCTCCGCCGGGGTGCTGCGCCCGAAGGCCATCAGGTTGTCGATACCGGTCGATCCGACGGTGAAGACACGCCCGGGCGCCTCGCCCATCTGCAGCAGGCGGCGGCGATAGGGCTCGGCGGCGGTGAAATGCAGGGCCGCCAGCTTGGTGATCGCATGGCGGATCGCATCGTCGACCGCTCCGGCCGTTCTGTGTCCGCCTTCCAGATGCAGGATGGGCAGGCCCAGCGGAACGGCCGCCGCCGCCGCCGCCAGCGCCTCGGTCCGGTCGCCCAGAATCAGCACGGCGTCGAGATCCAGCGCCGCATAGGCCTCGGCGCAGCCCGACAGGGTCGCAGCCATATCCTGTGCCGCCGACAGGCCGTCATCGCCGGCCATGGGCGACGGAACCCGGGCGGCGGGGCGCCGTCCATCGGCCTCGATTTCCGCCAGGGTCGCGCCGTGCCGGGTCGACAGATGGGCGCCCGCGACGATCAGATTTGGGCGAATTGTCGCCGAGGCCTCCATTGCGGCGAGCACCGGCCGCAGCAGGCCGTACTCCGCCCGCGTGGCCGTGAAGACGCCTATGCCCGTGTTCGGTCGGATCATCCGTTGATGGTTCCCGTCATGCCACGCGGGCATAGCGGGCTTCGGCGCGTCGAGATAGCGGGACGATCGAGCCCGCAAAACGGACAGCAGAACGATGTTCGTGAAACCGGGGGCGCCGATTTCTCCTGTAGCTTCAACGTCACGCTTGCAGTTTGACCGGTCGAACTGCTTCGGAACCTATCGACCTCCTGCGGCAACGCTGTTATGACCCCGGAAGGCGGTGAGACCGCCGCAATGATCAATTATGGCTGCGGAGGGCTCACACCCATGCGTTTCAAGACCTTGTTCCTGGCTTCCAGCGCGGCGGCGGCTCTCGCCCTGTCCGCTGGTGCTGCTTCGGCTGAGCCGGACGGCTGGTACGGCGCGATTGACGCCGGTTACCACAAGATCGACGACATCAACCTGGAAGCGTCCGGCAACGGCGTGAACTGGAACGCCGAA